>JAEDMN010000359.1 GCA_016302985.1 Kiritimatiellia bacterium
CCGCGGCCAGAATGAACGCCTTCATCGCGTCACCTCACGACGATGAGCGTGCCGCGGTTGGAGGAGAAGCGCCAGGTCAGGCGCACCGGTCCCGCCGCCTCGGCGACGCGATAGGTGTAGGCCGCGCCCGAACCGGACGCCGTCCGCGTCCAGATCCCGTTCTCCAGCGTCTCCAGCACGTACCCCTTCGGCACGAGCTCCGTGTCGCCCACCGCCTGCGGCGCGGCCGTGAACGTCCATTCGCCCGCGACCTCGTAGACGCCGTCCGGCTCCGCACCCTGCACGCCCTCCCGGTTCGTGCACACGACGACGTTCGTGACCACCGCGCCGCGGTAGCGGATCTCGTCCACCTTGCGATTGTGCGCGAGCTCGGCCTCGGTGAGCGGGCGGTTGTAGAAGCGCACCGCCTTCATGTCGCCGATGACGAAGCGCGGCGCCGCCCAGTCCTCCTGGGGCGTGCTCGTCGCGGAACCGATCGACCACCGGTAGCCGCCCATGGACGGACTGATCGTGCGCGCCTTCGAGTTCGCGTAGACCGTGCCGCTAAAGAGATACTGGCGGTCCGTCGTCATGAGCGCGGTGAAGTAGTCGCCCTTCCAGCCGCTCTGCTTGACGCGGTTTTTCCAGTCGCCGCCCGCCCACGTGTCGGCCTTCCACTCGAGCTCGTTGCCCGTGCCCCGCGTGAAGACGCCGAAGTCGTCGACGGTGCCCACGTAGTTCGGGAAGGACGACTTCTGCTTCGCGCAGTCCACGTCGAGCACCGCCTGCACCGTGAACGCGCCGCCCATCGTCACGTTCGCGCCCATCAGGAAGTAGCTCTGGCCCGCGAAGGAGAAGCCGTCGGC
Source organism: Kiritimatiellia bacterium (assembly GCA_016302985.1). GTDB lineage: Bacteria > Verrucomicrobiota > Kiritimatiellia > RFP12 > UBA1067 > RUG572. Next base: position 846 of record JAEDMN010000359.1, read on the forward strand.
CGACCAGGCGCCCGGCGTGTTGTTGGCGACGACGAGCGCCGCCGTGTTGTCGCGGTCCGTGAGGTCGCGCCAGCGGGTGGTCTTGAGGTCGTGCGGCTGGTCGGCGCCGCGGTTGCAGATGCCGTCGTAGTGCGCGACGAGGCCCTGCTGCACGTAGTCGGCGGGCGAGTAGTCGGCCGCCGTACGCAGGCCCTTCTTCAGCGTCCATTTCCACGTGAGGCGGCGGTGGGTCTGTCCCGCCGCCGGCACGAGCGTGAAGGACGCGTCCGCCGACTCCGACAGAAGGCGCCACTGCCGCGTGGCGGGATCGAAGGACTCGAGCACGTGGCCCGCGAACGCGTAGGTGCGCCCGTCCAGCACGCGGTCCGCCGTCGGGCAGGTGAACGTGTGCGCGTCACCCAGCACCTCGTAGAAGCCGTTCGCCTCCGTCCCCGCGAGCCCCTCCACGTTCGCGCGCACCATCACGCCGTTCTCCGCGACGGACACCGGCGCGGTGCCGAAGAAGCGGGCGTTGTCGATGTCGCGGTTGCGCTTCAGCTCGTAGCCCGACAGGACGCGGTCGTAGGCGCGCACCGCGTAGAACGACGCGGTGATGCTGCGCTGGACCCGCTGGGCGTCGGTGCTGCCGTTCGGCAGGCCGGCGAAGTAGTAGTCCCGGTAGCCCAGCTTCCCCTTGTAGCCGGCGCCCTTCACCCAGCCCGGCACGTTCGTGTCGGTGCGCAGCGCCGTCGAGTCGTGGTCCAGGAAGATGTTGACCGTGCGGCCCGGCCAGTTCTGGAACTTCGCGCGGCCGTTCAGCCAGTCGCCGCCCACTACGCCGTCGCACTTCAGCACCAGCTCGCTGCTGTTCCAGCTGCCCAGATAGACGTTGAACATGTCGGCCGTGTTGCCGAAGAGGGTCGGCCAGCCGCCCAATCCGCTCGCGTCCGTCTGGCGGACCGCCTCGTGGTCGCAGACCACCTGCACGGTCGCCTTGTCCCCGAAGTCGATCGTCGGCGTGACGTGCCAGCAGTCGCCGCCGTTGGAGTCGAAGCACGTCCTGTTCCACGCCCCGTCCCCCCCGAGCGCCAGGCGGCGGTACGTCGCCCGCGCGGGATACGGCGCGCAGCTGATCCACGTCCCAGGTTCCGTCGTGCGCGGCTTCCCGGGGCCGGCGTTCTCGATGCCGTCGAAGTTGAGCACGAGGCCGTGCTGCGCGTACGCAGCGGCGTCGTACTTCACGAGGCCGCGCACGGGCTTCCAGATCCACGTGAGGCGCACGCGCGCGGTCGCGAGGCAGTTCGTGTAGGCGTAGCTCGTCGCCGTGGACTCCGTGGCCTTGT
>JAEDMN010000360.1 GCA_016302985.1 Kiritimatiellia bacterium
CTTGAAGCCGACCTTGATGTCATGGTCCGCGCCGACCTCGTTGAAGATCCAGTTGTAGAGATTCTTGTCGAAGTCGTCGATCACCTGCCCGTCCACCTCGAGGTAGTCGAGCACGTAGCCGCCCTTGCCGCGGAAGACGACTTCCGGCGTGCAGCCCTCGGCGACGTCCAGCGTGTTGGTGATGAAGCCGTTGAGGACGATCTCGCCCTCGCCGTGCACGACCGTGCCGGTGATCTTGTAGGTCGGGAAGGACCAGGCGACGGCCGTGGACGCCGTGTCCTGCGCGAGGATGTTCTCGCCGCCCAGCGCCTTCAGCGAGGCCACGACGGGACCGTTGTTCGGATCCTTCTCCCAGAGGCCCGTCTTCTCGTTGTACTTCGCGTTCAGCGAGGAGCGGAACGTGCCCGTGTCGGTCACGCCGACGTTGAACTTGAGCCACGCCTCCGTTTTCACGCCGGGGATGTTCACCTGGATGCCCTCGGTGTCGGAAACCGTCAGCTGCTCGGGGGTGAGCTGCTCCCAGCGCGTCTTCGCGGTCTCAAAGTCGTCCGCGGCATAGGTCTCGTTCGTCGTCCAGTAGCCCGTCGTCTGGTTGATCTGCAGGCCGTCGGAGAGGTGGACGTGGTCCTCGACGTGCAGCGTCGCGATCTTCGCCTTGACCACGTTGCGGATCAGCTCGGCGATCGCGGCCGGATTGTCGTAGTCCGTCTGGTTGGGGTTCACGGCGCCGGCGAGCGCGCGAACCTGGTCCGCCGTGCCCGCGCGATTCCCGCCGCTCGCGCCGTCCGCGCCCAGCACCTCCGTGTAGCGCGCCTCGGTGATCTCGTCATATTTCGCGGGGTCGAAGAGGCCCATCAGCGCCCGGTACGGCTGGTAGCCGTACGGCCTCGTCGTGTCCGTGTAGGCGCCCAGCACCTTCTCGTAGTAGCCGATCGACATCCAGCCGTAGCGCTCGAGGTTGTCGCCACGGTAGCAGAGGATGTTCGGATACCACGGCGTGACCGAAAGTCCCTCACGCGTCTCGACGTTGGCACCATCATGGTCGATGAACCAGATCACGGAGTCCGACGCGTAGAAGGACTTGAGGTACTGCGCGACGCGCGCCTCGTCGGGATGCGGCCAGCGGAAGTAGGTCGCCGCCAGGCTGCGGTCGAAGGAGAAGAGGATGTAGTCGTAGTTCGCAGCCTCGCCGCTGTCGAGCAGCTCGGCGATCGTCTTGTAGAAGCCGTAGACGACGCCGTGGTTCGACCAGACGTCTTCGAGCTTCTGCCGCGACGTCGTCGGGTTGGCGGTGTTGAGGCCATTCTGGCGCAGGCCGTAGATGGTCTCCTTCCGCTTTGGAGCGCCCTTGTTCATGCTCCCAGTGAAATAGGGCTTGTCGTCCTGGGTTTTGACGTGGTTCCAGAAGTACCAGTCGAGGTTCGCCACTTCGGAGACCGTGTTGAGCATCGTGTTGACGCTGTCGGAAGTGAGACCGTGCGCGCCGCAGAGCGTGCCGATCACGAGCACGTTCGGCGTCGTGCGCCGCTTCTCCGGCGTCGAATGAACGTCGAACGCGAGCGTCGCGTTCGCGCCCTCGCTCCAGTCGACCGTCTTCGTGACCTCGATCGTCGCCGCGCTGACCGTGCCCGGCTCCTTCACGCGCCAGTAGGCGACGAACGGCTTCGTCGACCCTTCGGCCGTGCCGTCGTTCCACACGTACTCGTCCTTGAGGTGGATCGCGTAGCAGAAGCGCCCGAGGCCGTTCGTGACGGTCTGTCCGTCGACCGTGACGACGGCGGCGTTCGTCGCCGTCACGCCCTCGACGTAGTCGATCGCGCTCTTGAGGGACTCCGTGGCCGTTGCAGCGTCGAACGCCACATAGGACGCCCCGTCCTTCCACTCGAAAGAGGGGATCTGCGGATAGTCAATCTTCGTGTAGTCGAACAGTTTGTGGATGCGCACGACGAGCACGCCGTCGCCACCCGCGCCGCCGCGGCCCGTGACGTTCGCGCCCGCGCCGCCGAAGCCGAAGCCCGCGCCGTCCGCCGCCGCGGCGCCGCCCGCCGCGCGCTGTCCGCCCGCGCCGCCCTGGCCGTAGACGACGGGCTCGCCCGTGATGTCGAGCGCGCGGCCTGCGCCCGCCGTGCCGTCGGCCTTGCCGGTGCCG
>JAEDMN010000361.1 GCA_016302985.1 Kiritimatiellia bacterium
TCACGCTCGCGCCCGGCCCGCACCGTTTCGAGGCCCGCTTCGGGCAGGGGGTCGGCGGCGCAGGCCCGGCTTCCGTGACGAACATCGTGGGCGGCGTCCTGCCGACCTTCGGCATCGGCCTCGACCGGCAAGGGCGCACGGAACTCAGGGCCTCGAACTTCGAGGCGCTCGCCGATCCGGGCGACGGTTCGCTCTTCACGACGGCGCCGGGCGCGCTGCCGCTTGCGGATCCGACTGCGACGACGGCGACGCTCACGGGCGCGTTCGCGTTCACGGGCACGTGGACGGTCGACATGGCGCAGATCCGCGCGGGCGGCCGCCTGGTGGTGACGGACGGCGCGCTCGACCTCTCCGCCGTGACGGAGGTCGTCTTCGCGAACACGGAGGACCTGAAGAAGGGCGGCGTGTACGTGCTGGCCGAATCGGCGGACGGCTTCGTCCTCGGCGAGACGCCGCCGGCCCTCGCGGGCCTTCCGGCGGGGCCGTGGCGGTTGGAGGTCTACGGGAAGACGCTCCGCCTCGCCTACCCGGACGGCACGGCCATCATCCTGCGCTGACCTTTGGGAGGGACGCGCTTGTCGCGTCCGCCGCGTCCGCACCTCATTTCAGGCTCTCGATTTCCGCGGCCGTGAACGGCACGCTGCGCGCGAGCGTGAGACAGCGGTATTCGTTCCAGTTCCCCGTCTTGAACTTCGCGCGTTCGGCCTCGTCCTTCAGCGGACGCACCGCGCAGTAGACGAGCCAGAGCTTGCCGTCATGCCAGATCGCCGCGCCCTTGTGGGCGTGGATCGAGTCGATCTCGCCGGGCTTGCCGACCGGCACGACCGGCCGCGCGTAGCTGCGCCAGTTCAGGCCGTCCGGCGAGACGGCAACGCCCTCCTGCGCGCCCGGCCCGCCGCCGAGGCCGCAAAAGTAGCGCATCCAGCGCGACCGCCGCGCATCCCACATCACGCCCTGCCCACAGGTGAAGTTCCGGTCCCATCCGACCTGGCCGACCGTGCAGACGGGGTTGCGCCCGTAGCGCCGCCATTTCGTGAGCGAATCGTCCTCGGCGAACGCGACGCCGACCTGCTCCTTCCAGGGCCAGCTCGGGTTGGACTTGCCGTTGTAGTAGAGCCAGTAGGTACCGTCGCGCGGCACGACCCACACGCTGTAGAGCCCCGCCCCGTCCCACGACGACGGATCGGCCCCCTTCTCGAAGACCGGCTTGTCGAGGCAGTGCCACGCGAGAAGCTTCTCGTCCGTCGTCCATGCGAGGCCATTCGCCGCACCGCCCGATTCATACCCCTTTCCGGGATAGGCGTGGTACATGAGCCAGTACTTCCCGTCCTTCTCGATGAGCTCGCGCGAACCGTAGAGGTCGTTTTCCTGGAGAAAGCAGGAAATCGCCCGTCCGTTCATGTCCCAGCCGTTCTTCGACTGTCCGCGCGCGAAGACGACGCCGTGCTTCGTCCAGTGGAGCATGTCCGCCGTGGATGCAAGCGCGGTCTGGTAGCCCACGCCGTCGAAGCCGATGTACATCATGTAGATGCGGCCCCTGTGGCGGAAGAGGCGGGCGTGGTCCACCGCGAGGCGGTCGAACGTCCCCGACTCGCCCGAGGGCGCGAGGATCGGCCGCCCGAGCTTGTACGGCGCGAGATAGTCCTTCACCTCGGCCTCGTCCGTGATCGGTTCGGCCGCCGCGGCCATGTTCACCGCCATGACGGCGGACAACGCCAGGAACAAACCCTTCAACTTCATCTTGCTGGTCCTTTCTGATTTTCCTCTCCCGGTCTCATCGTACCACGACAATCGTTCCCTTCGCCCTTCCCGGACCCACACGGCAGAACGAGACGAGTCGCCAACGCAACACGCGTTGCGTAGCAGAGTCAGGCAAGTACTTTCCTGTGATTGGTTGGTAGTATATCAGTTTTCAGTTAGGCCGGCAAAGCGGGCGAGGAAAGCGGTCAGCCCCTCGAGCGCCGCGTCGCCGTCGGGCATTTCCGCCGGGGGCCGCCCGACGCGCCTCCTTGCGCGCCCCTTCCCGGCTTCGCGACGGTCCTGCGCCCCGTCCTCGCCGTGACCGCCTCCATGAGCTCGACGCGGGCGATAGAGACCTAATTTTGGAGGTCTTACAGGTCGCCGAGGTCCACCGCCACGTCCCCGGT
>JAEDMN010000110.1 GCA_016302985.1 Kiritimatiellia bacterium
GTACTTGCCTGACTATGCTACGCAACGAGTGTTGCGTTGGCTACTGGAAGGCGGGCGGGTTGTTCGGATTCTGACGCGCATGGGCACAGGCCGGCACATGTCCCGGGTAGAGAAAAACCCCGTCGTCCTCAATGGGACAAGGGGGTTCCCGACTTTCCGCGACTGGCGGAAGGGGGGAGATTCGAACTCCCGGTAGACTTGCGCCTACACAACCTTTCCAAGGTTGCACCATCGACCACTCGGACACCCTTCCAGGCGGAAAAAGTGCGTACAGTATATCCTATTCCCGACTCCAACGCAATCAGAAAATGTGGTAAAATATTCCCATGTCCGAGAGCCTTGAGAAAGCGGGGGTTTCCTTCCGCCATGTGGAGAAGTCGTATGCCGCGGGTCAGCCCCTTGCGGTGGACGATTTCACCCTCGACGTGAAGCCCGGGGAGTTCCTCGTGCTCGTGGGGCCGTCCGGCTGCGGCAAGTCGACGACGCTGCGCATGGTGGCCGGACTCGAACTGCCGACGGGCGGCACGATCTCGATCGGCGGGCGGGATGTCACGAACCTGCCTCCGAAGGACCGTGACATCGCGATGGTCTTCCAGAACTACGCGCTCTATCCGCACATGACGGTGCGCGAGAACATGAGCTTCGCGCTGAAGCTGCGGCACGTGGCGAAGGAGGAGATCGCGCGCCGCGTGGACGCCGCCGCGGAGACGCTGGGGCTGGCCTCCTACCTGGATCGGCTGCCGAAGGCGCTCTCCGGCGGGCAGCGCCAGCGCGTCGCGCTCGGCCGCGCCATCGTGCGCGAGCCCGCGGTGTTCCTCTTCGACGAGCCGCTCTCGAACCTCGACGCGAAGATGCGCGTCGAGATGCGCGCGGAGATCATCCGCCTGCATCACCGGCTCGGGGCCACGATGATCTACGTCACGCACGACCAGGTCGAGGCGATGACGATGGGCGAGCGCATCGTCGTGATGAGCGGCGGGCGCATCCAGCAGGCCGCGCCGCCGCTGGAGGTCTACGACCGGCCCGCGAACCGCTTCGTCGCGTCCTTCATCGGCACGCCGCCGATGAACCTGCTGCCGCCCGGCGTCCTCGACCTGGGGCGCACCGTCGGCGTGCGTCCCGAGCACGTGCGGGTGGTGCAGGCGCCGGAAGGGGAGGTCGACGCCGCGAGCCGCGCGGACCTCGCGGACTGGCGCGCGTTGGGCGCCGGCGCGTTCAAGGGGCTGCCCGCGACGGTCGACCTCGTCGAGCCGCTGGGCGCCGAGACCATCGTGCACGCGGTGCTGGACCAGCGCGCCACGCCGATGGTCGCCCGCGTGCCGGGCGGCACGGACGTCCGCCACGGCGCGCGGATCCTGCTGGTGCCCGACATGGCGCGGGCCGTCTTCTTCACGAATTGAGACTGGGAACGGGAAAAGAAACGAGATGAGAAACGATCTGGAGCAGTTGAAGGCCCTTGGCCGGACGGTTTCGGCGACGGCGGACTACGACCCGTCGATGCTGGACGCCTTCGGGAACAAGCACCCCGAGCGCGACTACTGGGTGACGTTCACCTGCCCCGAGTTCACGACGCTGTGCCCGAAGACGGGCCAGCCGGACTTCGCCACGCTGACGATCCGCTACATCCCCGCGAAGAAGCTGGTCGAGTCCAAGTCGCTCAAGCTGTACCTCTTCGGCTTCCGCAACCACGGCGACTTCCACGAAGACGTGGTGAACGTGATCTACGACGACCTCTTCCGGCTGCTGAAGCCGAAGTACATGGAGGTCTACGGCAAGTTCGCGGCGCGCGGGGGCATCTCCATCGACCCGTTCGTCAACGGCGGGACCGGGGCGAAGTACCGCGCGCTCGCCGCGAAGCGCTTCGAGGGCTGGAACGGCGTCCGGGACTGAGCATGCGCAGGGAAGGCAGACCGCAGCGGCGGACGATTCCGCTCAACCTGATCGTCGACGACCGGAAGGTGCTGGTTGTCGGCGGCGGACAGGTCGGGCGACGCAAGACGCAGAACCTGCTCGAGGCCGGCGCCGCGGTCGAGCTCGTCTGCCCCGACTGCGTCGAGGCGCTCCGCGGGCTCGCGGAGTCCGGCCGGATTGTCTGGACGCGCCGAGCGTTCCGTCCCGGCGACGTCGCGGGGCGCCTGCTCGTCTTCGCGTGCACCGACGACAAGCACGTCAACCGCGCGATTCTCGACGAGGCCCGCGCGGCGCACGTGCCGTGCTGCTGCTCGGACATGAACTGGTGCGACGGCGACTTCACGACCCCCGCGACGGCGCGGCTGGGCGACCTCGTCGTCGCCGTCTCGACCAGCGGGCAGAGCTGCAAGGCCGCCCGCGACGTCAAGAACGAGATCGTCGCGGCGCTGGGCGAGGGCCGGGACCTCGAGCTGCTCGTGCTGGGCACCTGCGACGCGCTGCTGCCGAGCCGCAAGCGCGCGCCGTACCACCTGCCGTCCGAGGAGCGCGCGGTGCTCGGGCCGCTTTTGAAGCGGGTGCGGGGCGTGCGCGAGTTCTTCATCCTCAACACCTGCAACCGCGTCGAGCTCGTCGCCGTCGCCTCCCGCGACCCGGGCGTGGCGGCCGTGCTGCGCCGCCTGACGGGCTTTGACCGCCTGGCGCCGGAGGAGCGCTTCGAGCTGACCGGATTCGACGCGTTCCGGCACCTCGCCCGCGTGGCGAGCGGCCTCGAGTCGTCCCTGCTGGGCGAATTCCACATCGTCTCGCAGGTGAAGGACGCTCTGGCGGAGGCGGAGCGGAACGGCTGGAGCGCGGGCGCGATCCAGTTCGCCGGGGCCGAGGTCCTGCGCGTCTCCAAGGCCGTGCGGCACGCCGTGGAGGGCATGCTGCGCGTCGCGGAGATCGACCAGGTCGCCGTGCGCTACCTGGGCGTCCATGGCGGGCTCGACGCGAAGACGCACGTCGTCGTCGTCGGGACGGGCATGGTCGGCCGCGGGGCCGTCGAGGCCCTGGTGGCCATGGGCGTGCGCCTGACCTGGATCTACCACGTCAACGTCCCCGAGGCGCCTGCGGGCGTCGCGGTCCGGCGCATGGACGAGCTGCCGGAGGTGCTGAAGGACGCCGACGTCGTGCTGAGCGCGGTGGATTCGTCCCGCCCCGTGGTCACGCGGGAGATGGCGCCGTCCGTCATGGACCGCAACGTGCTTTTCGTGGACCTGGGCGTGCCGCGCAACATCGACCCTTACTTCGACGACTGCGGCCACGGCGTGACCGTCGCGGACCTCGACGACCTGAAGCTCTGGCACCGGGTGAAGACCGGCACGCTCAACGAGGTCCTCGCGAAGGCGGACGAGGTCGTCCGCGCGGAATACCGCGACCTGGTCTGACCGCCCCTAGCGGTCGATTGCAAGGGACGTTCCCTGGTGACGGACGCGGCCATGTTCAACGGGGGCCCTTCTTCGGCGTGCCGCCGTCCCCCTTGCACTTCCGGCACGGCTGGGCTCCCTTACCGAGGCAGTCGGGGCAGACGACGCGGCCGATGCCGCCGCAGGTTCCGCAGGGCGTGACCAGGACCTTCACGTGTCGGGAGGTGGAGCCGGACGTCCGCTTCTCGGACTTGATCCAGCCGGGCTTCCCGCCCCTGGAGGACTTGCACGCCGTGCAGGCGACGAGGCCGGAGGCGAGGCATTTCCTGCAGGGGGTGACGCCGGCCCAGCGGCATTCGGGGCAGCGGTCGAGGCCTTCGGCCGCCTCGGGGGCTGGCGGCGGAACCTTCGTGCGGTAGAACTCCATCCGCCCGGTGCCGCCGCAGATGAGGCACCGGGGATGCTTCACGTCCCACCGGTGGGTCGTGAACGGCTTGCCGGGCGTGACGCCGATTTCGCCGTCGTTCTGGCCGAGGTTCGGCGGAGTCAGCGACAGGGCGCGCTTGCCCTGGCAGACGGGGCAGGTCCGGAACGCGGAGACGGGGTCCGCGAGGGCCGGAAGGGCCGCGAGCAGGAGGGCGGCCAGGACGAGGGGCTTCTTCACAGCGAGATTCCTTCCTTTGCGTATTCGTCGAGCTTGCGGTACAGGGTGCGGCGGGAGATTCCGAGCACCTTCGCCGCCTGGGAGCGGTTGCCGCCGACATCCCTGAGCACGGAGATGATCTGCGCGCGCTCGTTCTCCCCCAGCGTGCCGCCGGTGGACAGCACGGCGGGGGCGGGCGCGGCCTGCATCGAGTCGGGGACGTCCGCGACGTCGAGGACGCCGCCCGCGGAAAGCACGACCATCTTCTCGACCGTGTTGCGCAGTTCGCGCACGTTGCCGGGCCAGTCGTAGGCCTCGAGCAGCTTCACCGCGGCGGGGGTGATGCCCGTGACGGGTGCTCCGTTGCGCTCGGCGAGCTCCTTCACGAAGCGGGCCGCGAGCAGCGGGATGTCCTCGCGGTGGTCCTTCAGCGCGGGGAGGTGGATGTCCACGACGTTGAGCCGGTAGTAGAGGTCCTCGCGGAAGAGCTTCTGCGCGACGAGGTCCTTCAGGTCGCGGTTCGTGGCGGCGATCACGCGGATGTCGACGTCCACGGACTCCGTGCCGCCGATGCGCTGGAAGGAGCGGTTCTCGAGCACGCGCAGGAGCTTCACCTGCATCGCGAGCGGAAGTTCGCCGATTTCGTCCAGGAAGACCGTTCCGTGGTCGGCCGCCTCGAAGGTGCCCTGCTTGCGCGCGTAGGCGCCCGTGAAGGCGCCTTTCTCGTAGCCGAAGAGCTCGCTCTCGATCAGGTTCTCGGGGATCGCGCCGCAGTTCACGGCGAGGAAGGGCTGGTGGGCGCGGGGCGAACGGTTGTGGATCGCGTGCGCGATGACGTCCTTGCCCGAGCCGTTGGGTCCCTGGAGGAGGACGGTGGCGGACGACGGGGCGACGCGGCGGACGAGGTCCATGACGCGCTTCATCGGGGCGGAGGAGGCGACGATGTTCTCCAGGCCGTACTGCTCGTCCAGCTGCGTGCGGAGGTTCTGCACCTCCCGCTGGAGCGCGCCGGTCTTGAGCGCCTTGGCGACGCGGAGGTCGAGCTGGTCGAGGTCGATCGGCTTCGTGATGAAGTCCTCGGCGCCCTCCTTCATCGCCTCGACCGCGAGGTCGACGGTGCCGAAGGCCGTGAGCAGGATGCAGATGAGGTTCGGGTGCCGCGCGCGCGCGGCCTTCAGCAGCTGGAGGCCGTCGGCGCCGGGCATGCGGACGTCGGAGAGCATGAGGACGATTCCGGGATCGGCGTCCAGCGCCTTGAGGGCCTGTTCCGCGTCCGCCGCGGTGGCGACCTGGTAGTCGGCCGACAGCGCGCGGGCCATGAACTCGCGCGTGTCGCGTTCGTCGTCGACGACGAGGATGGACGGTTTCATGTGAGCCTCCTGACGCGCTTCTCGATGCGGGGGATGCGGACCGTGAACTTGGTGCCGGCGCCTTCCTTCGACTCGACGTCGATTTCGCCGCCGTGCGCGCGGACGATGCGGCGGGAGAGCATGAGGCCGAGGCCCGTGCCGTGCCGCTTCGTCGTGCGGTAGGGTTCGAAGAGGGCCGCGAGGGCGGCCTGGTCCATGCCGTTTCCGCCGTCGCGGAAGGAGACGGTGACGACGTCGTCGTCCGAATCCAGCACGATCGCGATCTCGCCGCCGTCCTTCAGCGCCTCGAGGGCGTTCTTCACGAGGTTGAAGAAGACCTGCTCCATCTGGGCGCGGTCGAGCGCGACGTGGGGGAGGGCCGGCGGCAGGTCGATGGTGACGCGGATTCGGCGGCTTTCGATCTGGGCCTTGAGCGCGGCGAGGGTGTCCTTGAGCGGGTCGGCCAGCGAACCGGGCGCGAGGGTCGGCTGCACGGGGCGCATCGCCGCGAGGAAGCCGCGGTTGATGTCCACGATGCGCTTGATTTCGTTCTGCGCGGTTGCGATGTCGGCCAGCAGCCGTTCGCGACGTTCGGCGTCGGGTTCGCGGCGGAATTCGCGCGCCATGAGCTGGAGGTCGAGGGAGAGCGCGTTGAGGGGGTTGCCGATTTCGTGGGCCAGGCCCGCGGCGAGGTCCTTGATGGCGTCCGTCCGCTCGCTCTCGCGCGCGTCGGCCTGGCGGGCGTGGTCGCCCGTGACGTCGCGGACGATGACGACGACGGCGTCGCCGTTCGGAAGGGCGCCCAGCTCGAGGATGCGGTGCTGGGGATAGAGGATCTCGATCTCGCAGGTCGCCTTGCGCGCCCAGCCGGCCCCCTCGGTCGGCCGCAGGAGCAGATGGTCCCAGCTCCAGTCGGGTAGAAGTTCGCGGATGGCCTTCCCGTGGCTGCGGCCGAGCGGGACGGCGGCCAGCCGCTCCGCGGCGGCGTTCGAGTAGAGCAGGTCGCCGTCGGCGTTCACGACGATCACGCCCTCGGACAGCGTGTTGAAGACCGACTCGAGGAACCCCACCTGCTCCGCCAGCGCCTTGAACTGGTGCTTCTGGTTCTCGACGTCCAGCTTGTCGATCCGGTCTGCGACCTTTTTAAAGAACTTCTTCATTTTGAATCGTCTTCATATGGCAAGATGACGAGAATGTGACAAAATGTCTTTCCGGATAAAAATGACACATTCATTATAACGAGGTTGATTACAGAATTCAAGTGACGTTTCCGCAGCTTCTTTTCTGCTATACTTGCCGCATGGAGCTTGTATTCCTGCTTCTTCAATTTGAGTCTTCAAAGACTTTCCTACAGATAGTCTGCAGTGTGTTGCTGGGAGGTCTCGTTCTTGCGTTGCCGTTCGTCTGGCTGAGCGAGAAGGGCGTCCATCCGCTGCGTGCGTTCGCGCGCGTGCTCGGCAGCCGCGGTCCGGTCGGAGGGTGCGTTCTCGCGGTGTTGTTCGTGGCGGGCACGATCTTCGGCGGATACAAGGCCCGAGGCCCGGCCGCCGCGCCGGCGTCCACGGTCGCACGCCGTGTCGCGGACGCGGCCGACGCGTCGTCCCTGCGCGTGATCGATTCCCGGGACCCGCGTCTGCCCGCCCAGGACCATGTGGTCACGAACGACTGCTTCACCGCCATTGTTCCGACGGCGACCTCGGTCCTCCTCCGCGCCGAATGGCCGAGCCCGTACTTCCTGTCGGCCCGCTATCTCGAGTTCCTCGCAAAGCCGGATCTCGTCACCTCGGACTGGGTCCGCGTCGGCATGGCCCGGGCCGCCTGGGACCGGACGGACCTCGCCGTCGAGGTTCCGCGCGCGGCCCTGCCGTTCGACGCATCCAGGGCCGCATTCTTCTCCTTCGGATCGGGGGAGGACTCCGACGGCGACGGCATGCCGGACGGATGGGAGCTCGCGCACGGGCTCGATCCGGAGGATCCGTCTGATGGCGGGGACGCGGACCTCGACGGGGACGGCATCGCCAACCGCATCGAATTCCTGATGGATGCCGATCCCCGTTCCTCCGGCACCGGTACCGGATTCGCCGCCCCGGGAGTCGCCGATCCCGCCCGCGCGGGCGCCTGGGAGGTCAGCCCCGCCGCGTTCCTCTTCACGCTCCCCGGCGACACGGGGACGATCCTCGAGCGGACGTTCCCCGTCGAACGCCTCTCCGCGGCCGAGCGCTTCTTCGTCACGACGGATCCGTCCTGGATCTCGCCATACTGGACGCCGCTTGGGTTCGGCCTGAGCTACGGCGTCAACGGGGCGGCACCGACGAATCGCCTGGAAGTCGCCCTCGACGCGGGCATGTCCGTCCCGCTCCCGGAAGGCCCCGTCAGCAACGTCACCGTGCGTCTGCAGGCTCCGCCGGGTGGCTGGGTCTGGATGAGCACGCCCCTCCATCTCGTCCGCTGGTCGCCGCGCTACGTCTTCGAGGAGGATGGCGACGTGCGGATCCTCGCGGATGACGGCCATGCCCCGGTCGTCGCGCTCCGGCGCAACGCCGAGACGGCGGACTTCCGCGTCCGCGCCCGCGTCGACGCGTCCGCGCTGCCCTCCGGGGTCGTCGTCCCCCGCGAGGACCTCTTCGCGCCGCCGGCTCCCGGCCTCCGCGTGGAGGTGGTGGACGCCGAAGCGGGGACGGTCGTCCTTCACGCCGACGACCCGCTGTGGGCCGAGCTTCCGCCGGAGGGGACGAACGCCCCCGTCTCCATCTGCTGCTGGGAGGCCTCCTCCGCGGATCCGGGCGTGCTGGACGCCGGCCCGCGCGCTTCGGCCCATGCCGATCCCTGGCCGCTCTCCTCCTCCCCGCGCCGGCGCGCCTTCCGGCGCGCGCGCGACCTTCCGTCCTCCGCACCCTCCCCGTCGTTCGTGGTCCGGCCCTCCCATCCGCGCATCACGTGCTCGGGCGCGGCTGCGCGCGCCGTCCGGGCCCCGCGCGCAGCCGGGGCCGGTGCGGAGTGCGCCTGTACGAACGGCGCCTGCACGGCCTGTTCGCAGATCCTCCTCGACGGCCTGCCGGTCGGACGTGCCTGCTTCTGCTCCCCGGGCCCGCCCGACGAGCCGCCCGATCCGGAGGAGCCCGTCACGGAGGAGACCGACGAGTGTCCGTGCGGAAACGGCGCGGACGACGCGCCGGAGTCCCAGCATGAGCACAAGTCCTTCCATCTGCGCGTGCCGCTCGGGGATTCGGAATCGGAGGGCCTCTACGGCTACGTCTGGACCTCCCTCGACGGGCCGGCCGAGATCACCCCCGCGGTCTTCAACGTCCTCGGCGTGGCGGGCGTCGCGTCCACGACGAACGCGCTCGGGGAGTTCACCGTCACGTGCATGCGTCCCGGCGGGAAGACCGTGGCCGTCTCGCGGATCGAGGATGGCGTCTCCATCGCCGTGACCAACGCCTCCGGCCGGTTCGAGTACCGGTGGGAGGTCTGGAACGAGTCGGGACGGTCCGACATCGTCCGAGTCCGCCGGGTGACCGTCTCCGGCAACGCGACCGCCGACGCCACGTACATCCTGAGGGACGGGATGGGCTACGGAGGTGAAATCCCCGCTGGTTCGCGCGTGCAGGGGATGGAGCCGTCCGAACGGAGCGTCCGCGAGGATGCCCTCCGCGACGTGCAGACCATCCGGCGGAAGTGGGTTTCGCCCGACGATCCGGACCTCGTGACCGACGAGTTCGACGAGACCTACCTGGGCTGGACGCAGCGCGTCTCGGCCGTGATGTCGGAGTACGCGAAGCTCGGCGCGGGTTCCTTCGCCTGCCGCCGCCTCACACGCCGCTTCGGCTACGACGCGTCCGGAAGGATCGACGAGTCGAGGACCTACTGGACGGACGGGCGTAGCCGGCTGCGCCACGGCCGCCTGCGGTCCCTCCGCTCGAACCGCGAGGCGTGGCGGTTCTGCGACTACGACGCGCTGGGGCGTGAGGCCGTCCGCCTCGAACAGCTCGACGGCTCCCCGTTCCCCGAGTCGCTCGCGGAGGATGACGCGGCGCCCTCGCATCTCGCGGCGCTCCCCGAAGGTTGTTCGGCCCGCGCCGTCGTCACGTCCTACGTGCCCGGCACAGGTGACACCGCGGACCGGAACGACCGCGACCTCCCGCGCCACCGCGAGGAGTACGTCCTCCGCGCGGGCTCGGCCCCGCTCCTCGTCCGGACGGAGACGTGGACGTACGCGCGGTCCGCGGACGCCGCGGGCGTGCCGCTACGCACGTGCACGCACACGTCCGTCCACGGCGCGGACGCGTCCCTCCCTCCCGCCGTCGATTCGCGGACCGAGTACCCGGAAGGGGACTACGCCGTCCCGGCGAACCTGCGCGGCCGCGTCCTCTCGGAGACGGACGCGGACGGCGTGACCACCACGACCGCCTGGGAGCGCGGGGACTGGAATGCCGGGACGCGCGCGTTCGCACCCGCGGCCGGTGGCGCGTTCCTCCGCGCGACTTCGCTTCGGAGCCGCGGCGAGGCGACGGACAAGACATACGCGGTCGAGGTCTCCGAACTCTCCCGCCGGCTCGTCGTCCATTCGGAGACGTGCCTCGCGGCGGACGACGCGGTTCTAGAATGGACGTCCTCGGCGTACGACGACGTCGGGCGCCTCCGCTCCCGACTGTACTCCGACGGCACCTCCGAGACGAACGCCTATTCGTGCTGCCGTCTTCTCTGGTCGCAGGACCGCCAGTGCCGGAAGGTCCTCCGCAGCGCGCGCACGGGAACGGACGACCTCTACCACGCCGAGGAGGAGGTCTGGCTCGGGGACGTCTCGACGAACGGAACCTACCGCGTGACGCAGCACTTCGCCGACGGCCTCGGCCGCGAGACCGCGACGGTCACGTACGCGGGCTCCGTCCCCGGCGAGGCGCAGGACCCCGTCGAGCCGGACGCGTCGCAGACGCCGTCCCGCACGTCGACGGCCTAC
>JAEDMN010000362.1 GCA_016302985.1 Kiritimatiellia bacterium
CATGGCGGCGATCAAGAGACGGACGTTTCTGAAGGCGGGCGCGACGGCGGCGGTGGCCGTGGCGGTGCCGGCCGTGGCGGCTGAACCCGCGGCGACGGTGGTCGTCGTGCACGGCACGGACATCCCGAAGATGATCGAGGCCGGCATGGCGAAGATGGGCGGCTGGGACCGGTTCTTCAAGGCCGGACAGAAGGTCGCGTTGAAGCCGAACGTCGCCTGGGACCGCACGCCCGAGCAGGGCGCGAACACGCATCCCGACATCATCCGCGCGTTCGTGCTCGCGGCCGAGGCCCGCAAGGTCAAGCAGGTGCTGCTGCCCGAGAACACCTGCCACGACGAGAAGAAGACGTTCGTGAAGAGCGGCGTGCTGGACGCGCTGAAGGGCACCGGGGCCAAGCTCTACCGCCCGAGTCCGAAGAAGGGCGACTACGTCCAGGTCGAGATTCCGAAGGGGAAGCTCTGCCGGAAGGCGGGCGTGACGCGCGAACTGATCGAGGCGGACTGCCTGGTCAACATGCCGATCGCCAAGCACCACGGCGGCGCCACGCTCACGATGTCCATGAAGAACTGGATGGGCGCCGTGGACAACAAGACGCGCCGCGCCTGGCACCGGGACGGGCTCCACCAGTGCATCGCGGACTTCAGCACGTTCCTGAAGCCGACGCTCGTCGTCATCGACGCGACGCGCATCCTGCTGGACCACGGCCCGCAGGGTCCTGGCAAGCTCGCGCACCCGCACGAAATCATCTTCGCGACGGACCCCGTGGCGGCCGACACCTATGCGGCGTCGCTGTTCGGGAAGACGCCGGACGACGTGCCGCACGTGAAGATGGCGGCCGAACTCGGCGTGGGCTGCGCCGATCTGGCGAAGATCAAGGTCGAGCGGATCGAGGCCTAGTTCCATGTCCGCCGTGCTGAAATGGGTGCGCCGCCACGGCCTGCGCGTGGTGGCGGTGGTCGTCTTCGCCCTGCTGGCGCTCGGCTTCGTGCCCGCGTGCTGCCGGCCGGGCAGCGTCGTGCTGCCGCGGCTGAGCCCGATCCTCTCGCTGCTGGGCGCGCTGGGGGCGCGCGAATGGGCGGGCTGGAGCGTCCTGCTCGGCGTGCCGCTGCTGGTCCTCTCGTTCTTCCGGGGGCGTGTCTTCTGTTGGCGCTTCTGCCCGATGGGCTTCCTCGCCGAACTGGCGTCGAAGCTGAATCCGCGGGGCCGTGGGGCCGTCCGGCGCGTGCCGGCGTTCAACAAGGCGATCGCGCTCGTGATCGCGGCGACGGCCGCGTGCGGCTACCCGCTCTTCATCTGGCTGGACCCGCTCTGCATCTTCAACGGCTTCTTCGCCGCGTGGCGCGAGCCGCTGGCCTGGACGTCCGCGACGACCGGGGCCGGCTTCGTCGTGGTCCTGCTGCTGAGCGTCGCCGTGCCGAACGTCTGGTGCCACCGGCTGTGTCCGCTCGGCGGCGTGCAGCAGGCCGTCATGGACCTCGCGCAGCGCCTGCGCGGACCGAAGGCCGGCGCCGAAGAGGCGAAGCCGGGCATGGCCGCGACGCAGGTCGCGCGCCGCACCGTCCTCGCGGCCGTGCCCGCGGTCGTGGCGGGACTGACGGCGAAGCGGACGATGGGACCGAACGGCGCGCGGGCGGTGCGTCCGCCGACCGCGGACCCCGCCCGCATCAACGCGCTCTGCGCGCGCTGCGGCAACTGCATGAAGGCGTGTCCGTACGGCCTCATCCACCCCGACCTGGGCGCGACCGGGATCGACGGCCTGCTCACGCCGGTCCTCCGCCTGCGGAGCCAGGATCCCGATCAGGAGCAGTTCTGCTCCCAGAGCTGCACGGCCTGCACGCAGGTCTGCCCGACGGGCGCGCTGCGCCCGCTCGCGGAGAAGCTGAAGGAGCAGGGCCGCTTCGCGCCGATCGGCGTCGCCGTCGTGCGGAAGGACCTCTGCGTCGCGTGGGCGGAGAACAAGGACTGCGCGACATGCGACGAGTACTGTCCCTACCAGGCGGTGAAGCTCGTGAAGCACGGGGACGTCAACTGCCCCGTCGTCGACACGGACAAGTGCCGCGGCTGCGGCGCGTGCGAGAGCAACTGTCCCGCCGAACCGATCGCGATCACGGTGAAGCCGCTGCCCGTGCGCGGCTAGTTCGGCG
>JAEDMN010000111.1 GCA_016302985.1 Kiritimatiellia bacterium
TCGGAACCTGAAGGGCGTGAGATTTCGCGTCGGAACGGTCCGAAGCGAAGTCGGAGGCTTCCGGTGCTAGGTCCGAGCGGACCATTGAGAATTATGCCGTTGCTGCCGCCCGGAGTCCCCGGAGCGTCCGCATGGGGAATGTGATAGAATAAGGTCCGGAGCGTTCACAGTACCGCGCTTTGACGGATTTGATTCATAGACTACAGAAAGGTGATGCATGAGAAGGCTACTCTCGACCCTGTTTGTTCTTGTGGCGGCGGCAGTCGCGTTCGCGCTTCCGAACGGGGAGCTCTGGAAGGATGACCGCGGCGTGCACGTGAACGCGCACGGCGGCGGCGTGATCTGGCACGGCGGCCGCTACTGGTGGTACGGCGAGCACAAGGTCGGCGGCGACGCGGGCAACCGCGCGCACGGTACGGCCGTGCACGTGTACTCCTCGGAGAATCTCAACGACTGGAAGGACGAGGGCGCGGCGCTGACCTGCTCGTCCGACCCGGCGTCGGACATCGCCGACGGCGCGGTCATCGAGCGTCCGAAGGTGCTGTTCTGCGCGAAGACGGGCAAGTTCGTGATGCGCTTCCACCTCGAGCTCAAGGGCCAGGGCTACCGCGCGGCGCGGACCGGCGTGGCCGTCTCGGACACGCCGCAGGGGCCGTTCCGCTTCCTGCGCTCCTCGCGCCTGAACGCGGGCCGCTGGCCGCAGGACAAGCCGGACGCCGCCGCGAACGAGGCCGCCTGGAAGAAGCTCTTCTCGGGCCCCGTGAAGTTCAACCTGCCGGGGAACGACAATCCTGCGAGCCGCGCGTGCGAGCTGTGGCTGCGCGACTACGAGGGCGGGCAGATGACGCGCGACCAGACGCTGTTCGTCGACGACGACGGCACGGCGTACCAGATCTCCGCCTCCGAGGAGAACGCGACGCTGCAGATCGCCGAGCTCACGGACGACTATCTCGGCACGACCGGACGCTTCTGGCGCATGGCCGAGCGCACCTGGACCGAGGCGCCCGCGGTCTGCAAGCGCGACGGCTGGTACTACCTCGTCGGCTCCGGCTGCACGGGCTGGGCGCCGAACGCCGCGCGCATCTTCCGCGCGCGGAGCCTGAAGGGGCCGTGGGAGCGCCTGGGCAACCCCTGCCGCGGGACGAACCCCGCGAGCGGGCTGGGACCGGACCTGACGTGGGGCGGGCAGTCCACGTTCATCCTCAAGGTGCAGGGGCGCGACCAGTACCTCGCGATGTTCGACATCTGGCGTCCGAAGAACGCGATCGACGGCCGCTACGTGTGGCTGCCGCTGGACTTCTCCACGGGCGTGCCGACGATTCCGTGGCGCGCCTCCTGGGACGATCCGTCCCCCGACGTGCGCGTGCAGCCCGTGGCGGGCGACGCGACGGATGCGGTGCAGGGCGCGATCGACCGCGTGTTCCGGTCCGGCGGCGGCAAGGTCGTCCTCGGGAAGGGCACGTGGCCGGTGAAGGCGCTGCGCGTGCGCAGCCGCGTCACGCTGTACCTCGAGGCCGGCGCGACGCTCCAGGGATCGCGGAACATCGACGACTACTTCATCCTCGACGACGACAAGGTGGAGCCGGTTCCGCGCGAATGGATCACCCACGAGGCGTGGGAGCGGGCGCAGAGCTGCAGCAAGGACAACTTCACGCGCTATCCCGCGAGCCGCTGGAACAACGGCCTCGTCCGCCTGCTCGGCGCGACGGACGCGGCGATTGTCGGCGAGAAGGGCGGCGTCATCGACGGCATGAACCCGTACGACGAAATCGGCGAGGAGTTCTACCGCGGCCCGCAGGGCGTGAGCGCGATCAACTGCACGAACCTCGTACTGAAGGGCTATACGATCCGCAACACGGGCAACTGGGCGCACCGCATCGCGGACACGCAGGGCCTGCTGGTCGAGGAGGTGGCGTGCGAGGCGGGGCACGACGGCGTGCACATCAACGGCGTGGACCACGCGCGGATCTCCCGCTGCGACTGCCGGACGGGCGACGACTGCATCGCCGGCTTCGACAATTCGGACGTCGTGGTCGAGGACTGCTTCCTGAACACGGCCTGCAGCGGCTTCCGCTTCGCGGGCACGGACATCCTCATCCGCCGCTGCAGGCTGCAGGGGCCGGGCGAATACGGCTTCCGCGGCTCGCTCTCGAAGGAGGACAAGATCGCCGGCGCGCCGTCCGGCAAGGCGCCGCGCAGCAACATGCTCTCGTTCTTCACCTACTACTCGGACGGCACGCACCCGGTGCGCCGCAACGCGGGCCGCATCCGGATCGTCGACTGCACGAGCGACGACACGGACCGCCTGCTGCACTACAACTACGGCAACGAGCAGTGGCAGCGCGGCAAGCCGATGACCGACATCTCGTTCGAGAACGTGAAGGCGACGCGCATCAAGATGCCCGTCTCCGCGTGGGGCGACAGGGACGTGCCGGTGCGCCTGGCGTTCCGGAACTGCGAAATCGGCTTCTCGAAGCCGCAGCCCGAGTTCATCCGCGGCTCCTTCATCGGCGGCGTCGAACTCGAGAATGTGAAGGTCGAGGGCGTGGACGGCCCGCTCGTCCGTCTCTGGAACGCCGACGCGTCGAAGCCCGAGGTCAAGGCGTCGAACCTTTCCGGAGTCTCCTCCGACGTCGTGCCCGCGACGGCGCCCTGGTCGGTCCGCGGCATCTAGCGGGGTGGGGGCGTCATGGAGAAGCCGGACTGCATCCGCGTGCGGGGGGCGCGCGTCCACAACCTGAAGAACGTCGACGTCGACATCCCGCTGAACCGCATCGTCGGCGTCGCGGGCGTGTCCGGGTCGGGAAAGTCCTCGCTCGCGCTCGGCGTGCTCTACGCCGAGGGGTCGCGCCGCTACCTCGAGGCGCTCTCCACCTACACGCGCCGGCGGATGACGCAGGCGGAACGCGCGTCCGTGGACGAAGTGCTGCACGTGCCGGCCGCGCTCGCGCTGCACCAGCGGCCCGGCGTGCCGGGCATCCGCAGCACGTTCGGCACGTCGACCGAGCTTCTGAACAGCCTGCGCCTGATGTTCTCGCGCCTCGCGCACCACCGCTGCCCGAACGGACACTACCTCGAGCCGACGATGGACGTGGCGGCGGAGCGGGAGCTGCGCTGCCCCGTCTGCGGCGCGGCGTTCTACGGTCCCGGCGCCGAGCAGCTCGCCTTCAACAGCTCGGGCGCCTGCCGCACGTGCGACGGCACGGGCGTCGTCCGCACCGTGGACGAGTCCACGCTCGTGCCGGACGAGTCCCTCTCCATCGACGAGGGGGCGGTGCTGCCGTGGGGCCAGCTGATGTGGTCCCTGATGAAGGACGTCGCGCGGGCGATGGGCGTGCGCACCGACGTGCCGTTCCGCGAGCTGACGCCGGAGGAGCGCGAGATCGTCTTCCACGGCCCCGCCGAGAAGAAGCACATCTTCTACAAGTCGAAGACCTCGAACGACGCGTGCGAGCTCGACTTCACCTACTACAACGCGGTGTACTCCGTGGAGAACGCCCTTTCGAAGGTGAAGGACGAGAAGGGCATGAAGCGGGTCGAGAAGTTCCTGCACATGGGCGCGTGCCCGGACTGCGGCGGCTGCCGGCTCTCCGAGGCCGCCCGCGCGCCGCGCCTGCGCGGGATCTCGCTCGACGCGGCCTGCCGGATGACGCTGGACGAGCTGCTGCCGTGGGTCGCGGGCGTGCCCGATTCGCTGCCGAAGCCGATGCGGCGGATGGCGGAGAACATCGGCGAGAGCTTCCGGGACGTCGCGCGCCGGCTCGTCGACCTGGGGCTCGGCTACCTGTCGCTCGACCGCGCGGCGTCCACGCTCTCGACGGGCGAGCGCCAGCGGATGCAGCTCGCGCGGGCGGTGCGCAACCGCACGACGGGCGTCCTCTACGTGCTGGACGAGCCGTCCATCGGCCTCCACCCCGCGAACATCGTCGGCCTGACGGGCGTCATGGACGACCTGGTGGCGGACGGCAACTCGGTCGTCTTCGTCGACCACGACGCGCAGATCCTGAACCATGCCGACTGGCTGGTCGAGCTCGGCCCTGAGGCGGGCGCGGGCGGCGGGACGGTCGTCGCGCAGGGCACGGTGCCCGCGGTCGCGCAGACGAAGGGGTCCGTGATCGGCCCCTATCTCGCGGGCACGGCGGAGACGCGGGTGCGTCCGGCGGTCGCCGCGAAGGACGTCTTCGCGCTCGGCCGCATCCGGCTCGAGACGGACGCCATCCACACGGTCAAGCCGCTCGCCGTCGAGTTCCCGAAGGGACGGCTGACCGTCGTGACGGGCGTCTCGGGATCCGGCAAGACCACGATGGTGCTCGAGAGCCTCGTGCCGGGGCTGGAGGCGCGGACCGCGGGGACGGCGCTGCCGAAGCATGTGAAGAGGATCGTGGCGGACGGCATCCGCCAGGTGAAGCTGATCGACTCGACGCCGATCGGCATCAACGTGCGGTCCACGGTCGCGACGTACGCGGACGTCCACGACGAACTGCGCAAGGTGTTCGCGAAGACCGAGGCCGCGAAGGCGGCGAAGTGCAAGGCGGGCGACTTCTCGTACAACACGGGTCGGCTGCGGTGCCCGGCCTGCGACGGCACGGGCTCGATCAGCCTCGACGTGCAGTTCCTGCCGGACGTCGAGATCCCGTGCCCCGACTGTCGCGGTTCGCGCTACTCCGCGGAGGCGCACGCGATCCGGCGGACGAACCGGGCGGGCGCGTCCCATTCGCTGCCCGAACTGATGGACATGAACGTGGACGCCGCGCGGGAGGCGTGCGCGGACCTGAAGACCGTCCGCAGCCGCCTCGACGTGCTGCACGAGCTCGGCCTCGGCTACCTCACGGTGGGCGAGGACACGCCGGGCCTCTCCGGCGGCGAGGCGCAGCGCCTCAAGCTCGCGAGTGAGATGGGGCGGGGACAGGGCGATTCCGTCTTCGTCTTCGACGAGCCGACGATCGGCCTCCACCCGCGCGACGTGAAGACGTTGCTCGAGGTGTTCCAGAAGCTCGTGTCGCACGGCGCGACCGTGGTCGTGATCGAGCATGACCTCGACGTCATCCGCAACGCGGACTACGTGGTGGACATGGGGCCCGGCGGCGGCGCGGCCGGAGGACGGATCGTCGCGACGGGCACTCCGGCACAGGTGGCGGCCTGCGCGGAGAGCCTCACGGGACGGTTTCTTGCCCGCTGAAGGGCTGGCGTGTTGACAGGAAGCGGAATTGGATTGACGGGCCGTAGGTGATTGGATAAAATTCAGCTGAATTCTTGGTTCGTATCGGAAAGGGGTGTTTGATGAACACAGGAAGTCGTTCGGTGAAGGGGTGGCTCGGCGTGTTCGGCGTGGTGGTGGCGTGGTCCGTCTGGGGCGGCGTGTTCGACGACGCGGCGGCGTGGTGGACGTTCGACCGGGGCGGCGCGGACGGGGCCGTGGCGACGAAGGCCGAGATCCACGACGCGCGCAATCCGTCGCAGAACCAGCCGACGGCCCTCTACGGTGCGCAGGGCGGGCCGGTCTGGTCCGTGCTGGACGTGCGGCTCCCCCATCAGAAGCGGACCGTGCGCGGGACGGCGCTCCGCTTCCCCTGCGAGACGCGCATGAACGGCACGACGCCGCAGTGCTGGTACTCGAGCCTCGCCTTCGACGGGCTGCAGCACCATGGAAGCGAACTGACGGTCGTCGCGCGCGTGCGGCTGGAGGGGAGTTCCGTCTCCGCCGCCGACGCCATCCTCTGGAACAACGCCTTCTCGTGGGGGGCCAATGCGGGCTCCGCCCTCGGCTTCATCAAGGGGGCTTCGGGCACGCGCGGCGACAAGGTCACGTTTTTCCCGTATGTCTTCGTCGCGCAGAATTCGTACGGCAATAAGGCGATGGACAAGACCATTCCGATGAAGATCGGCGAATGGTACGACATCGCCTACCTTCTTTCGGAGGAGGTCGTCGACGGCACGCGCCACG
Organism: Kiritimatiellia bacterium; assembly: GCA_016302985.1. Lineage (GTDB taxonomy): Bacteria > Verrucomicrobiota > Kiritimatiellia > RFP12 > UBA1067 > RUG572. The sequence continues at coordinate 5,945 of JAEDMN010000111.1, forward strand.
ACGTGGTGACCTATGTGGTGGCGGATGTGGCCGGCGTGCGCACGTATACGGCGCGCCAGCCATCGCTGCGCAACGCGGCCGCCACGACCACGCATGCGCGAATGGGCAGCATGAATGCGGGCGCAACCACCTGGGTGGACTACAATGCGAACATCAGCGGCAATTCGGGCGACCCGTTCAAGAATTTCAGCGGCTGGATTCACCAGCTGGCGGTGTGGAAGCGCAGGCTCACGCTGGACGAGGTGAAGGAGGCCTTCGGCCGCCCCGCGGAGCACCCCGAGCAGGATGTCTACGCGGATGCGTCCAACTGGATCCGCTTCGACACGGACCTCAACGGCGACGGCAAGGTGCAGGCCGACGAGGTCCGCGACCTCCGCCACTGGAACCGTCCGCGGGACGGCCAGCCGGTGATCACCGAGCAGAAGGGGCCCCTGGGCGGTCCCGTCTGGACGAACATGACCGTCGACCTGCCGGGCCGCGGCGTGTCCGTCGTGAGCGACTGCCTCTATTTCCCGATCGAGACAAACGTCTCGGTGAACGCGTCCGGCGAGACCGTCTACTCGGCCTGGCCCTCGTCGCTGCGGCTTGAGAACACGGTCCGTGCGGGGTCCTACACCGTGATGGCGCGCATCTACCCGCACAAGCAGCCGGGCGCCATGTCCGGCGTGAACGTGAACGCCTACTTCTACAACAACGGTCTCCACTGGGACTCGTGGTCGGGGAGCGAGTTCGGCATCGGCGCCACGGACGGAATCGGCAATGCGTTCAAGCCCCGGATCACGATTGCGCGTTCGACCTACGAGGCCGGGAATTTGACGATGCACACGAACGCCTGGTACGACATCGCGTTCAGCGTGACGGACGCCGGCAAGGACGTGAACGGCAAGGATCTCGCGGATTCGGTGATCGTCGCCGTCCAGGACGTCGAGCACGGGTTCCGTCACCAGACGATCGGCATCAGCACCAATGCCTACACGGCCTTCGCCAGCTGGTCGACTGCGACCGGTCTGCTGGGCGGCGAGGGCGCCTACGGCCAGATGGCGGGCTTCTACAAGCCGGAGACGAAGACGCAGATCAACTACGCCAACGCGACCAAGACCTTCCGGGGCGCGATCCACGAGCTCGTCATCTGGAACCGGGCCCTCTCGGTGGAGGAGATCGGCGCGGCGTTCAGCCACCCGCACGGCATGGTCATGGGCGTGGGCACGGCGGACGGCGCGAACGGCGAGTTCGCGGGCGCGGACGGGACGTCCGACTGCACGGTGGACGCCGACGGGGCGCGCTGGCGCGGCATCGCGGGTGCGCTCGACGCGGACCATCCCGAGCTGACGCTCCGCTTCACGCCGGACGCGAACAGCGTCGGGTTCGTCCACTACCTGCACGTCAAGGCGGCCGGAATGTCCGGGCAGGCGAAGCTGTCCCTGCGTCTGAACGGGCGGTCGCTGGCGTCCGCGAAGGACGTGGGCGCCTACGACGACCTCTGGTGCGTGGTGCCGCGGACGGCCCTGCAGAAGGGCGAGAACGTGCTGAAGGTCGTCCATGCGGGCGGCGCCGCGTTCGCGCTCGACAGCGCGGAGATCGTCGGCTCGTGGCAGCTCGGCGTGAAGGACACGAACAACTACGAGTTCACGCAGGAGGGGTCGGAGCGGGCGGCGCCGGACTTCATGGTCGGCAACCGCCGCATCAAGCACGTGGTGCGCGCCGTGACCGGCGGCTGGAAGAACAACTACATCCACTTCTACGTGCCGGCGGAAATCGCCGCGAAGCACGCCTTCGCCTTCGAGTCCGCGATGAGCGACCAGGAGGGCGGCGCCGCGGACAACCTCTTCGCCATCGACCTGAACGGGGTGGAGAAGTTCGTCGCGCCGACGGGCCGGAAGATGGCCAAGGGCGAGCCGATCGCGTTCGAGGTCGCGCCCGGCGAGCTGAATCCCGGTTGGAACACGATCCATCTGCGGCACGTGGGCGGAAACTGGTTGACGTTCGACTTCTTCCAGTTCCGGATTTCGGACTACAACCCGGGCACGATCTTCCTCCTCCGGTAGCGCCCGCGTGGACCTTCCCGTTGACGGGCCGGGGCGGGACGCCCCGGATACATGCATGCGAGGCGTCCCGCCTCGCCGAAAACAAGGATCATTTGGAATGGAGAGAGTTCAGGTTCGACTGGTGGCGCTGTGCGCGCTGGCGTGGGTGGTGTCGGGCGCGGCGGGCGAGTGGATGCGGCGCATCCCGGAGTCCGTGAACGGGCGGAAGGTGGAGTCCTTCTGGCAGGGCGGGAGCAAGGCGCGGGGCGAACGGTCCGACGTGCGCAACCTCGTGCTCGTGCAGCACCCGGTGCCGGGTAAGGAGGGGAAGGGACGTCCTCTGTACGTTGTCCTCCACTCCGCGGGCCACGACGCGCTCTCGGCGCTCGAGTGCACGTACACGCCGGGGAACCACGACATCTACCGTGCGCCGGACGACTTCTACGCGCTCTACGTCGACTGCCGCGCCTATTCGGACGCCGACTGGTGGTGGGGGGCGGACAGGAAGGCGGGCATGGGGGACACGGCCTGCGAGCGCCGGGTGATGGACACCGTCGCGTGGGCGCTGCAGACGTACGGCTGCGACTCCAACCGCGTCTACCTCTGCGGCAACTCGATGGGCGGCTCCGGCGCGCTGGGCCTGGGCCTCGCGCACGGCGACGTCTTCGCCGCGGTGAAGGCGAACGTGCCGGCCATCCGTCGCGCGGACCATCCGTTCAAGTCCCTCGGCCTGCCGCCGTACGCGGCCGACGCGGCGAAGAAGCTGCCCGACCCGCCGGTGACGGTGGACTATTCCGGCCAGGACGACGGCTGGAGCGACAACCACGAGCGGCTGGTCGCCGGCATGCGGGAGCGGAAGTACGCCTGGATGTTCTTCTGGGGCGCCTACGGGCACGCGAACAACAACGCGAAGATGGCGGAGAAGAACGACATCATCCACGCCTTCGACTGGCTGTCCGTGCGTCTGGACGAGCCGTATCCCGTCTTCACGGGGGCTTCGTGCGACACGCCGTGCCCCTGGCCCGCGGACCGCGGGAACAAGGGCGCGGGCCAGATCAACGGCTTCTTCCGCTGGGAGGGGGCGAAGGAGTCCGCGGACGGCGTGTCCATCGCGCTGCGCCTCGTCGCCCCGGAGGAGCTGAAGAGCCGCTTCTTCACGTCGCCGGAGTCCGCGCGTGCGGACGTCACGCTGCGCCGCCTGCGGGCGTTCAAGGTGAAGCCCGGCGACCGCGTGAGGTGGTCCTTCGGCGACGCCGCGGGCGAAGTCGTGGCGGATGCGGACGGTCTCGTGACGGTGCCCGGGCTCGAGGTTGCGCGCGCGCCCCGGCGGCTCGTCCTCGGCCGATAGTCCGTTTCCGTCCGTTCCGGGGACGGCGCCTGCCCGTGTCCGGGTCCGGATATGCTATACTACGCGCCGTGAATTTCATCGACAGACATGCCTACGACTGGGGGGCCGCGTTCGCCCGCCTGATCTTCCCGTTTTTCCGGAAGCGCCGGCGGATCGCGGTCGACAACATCCTCAAGGCCGGCATCACCGACGATCCGAAGGAGGCCGCCCGCATCGCGCGCATGAGCTGGGGGCATCTCGTCGGGCATGTCTGCGAGGCGCTCCGCGTGCCGAACGTGGTGACGAAGGACGACTGGCGCGAGCACCTGGACGTCTCCGGGGGCGCGCCCGAGACCGTGCGTCTGCTGCTAGACGAGACGGACAAGCCCATCCTCCTCGTGAGCGCGCACCACGGCGTGTGGGAGGCGGCCACGAACGTCCTCTCCTTCGCCCGTCCGATGATCGCGATCGCCCGCGTGATGAACAACAAGTTCGTCGCGAACTGGATGAAGAACCACCATTTCCGCGGCCCCGTCACGGTCATTGACAAGAACCACGGTTTCACGCCGGACATCCTGCGCCAGTGGGCCGCCGAGCGGGCGGCAATGACGATCCTGATGGACCAGCACACGGCGAAGGGGCTTCCCCTGACGTTCCTGGGACGCCCCGCGAAGACGTTCTCGAGCGCGACGCGTCTGGCGATGCGCTACGGGTACCCGATCGTCGTCGGGTCCTTTGTCCGTATCGCGCCGTTCCGCTACCGCCTCGTGGGCGGCCCCCCGCTCGTCTTCGACAAGCAGGGCGACAAGGCCGCGTACACCCAGCTGCTGAACGACCGCCTCGGCGAGGCGATCCGCCAGTACCCTGAGCAGTACCTCTGGGCGCACCGCCGCTGGCGCTAGCCGCCCGCCGGTCCCGCGCGCCGACGCCTTCGGACTCACTCGCTGCGCTCGCTCCG
>JAEDMN010000112.1 GCA_016302985.1 Kiritimatiellia bacterium
TCATCGAGAACGCGAACGAGTTCGAGGTCCGCCGCCTGTACATCCTCGTCCGCGTCGACAACCGCGGCACGATGATCCTCGTGCGGTAGAGGCCGGGGCCTGTGTGTCGTCCGGTAGCAATGGCGGGCCGCTTGAGGGATTTCGGAGAAAGGGCAGGAACATGAAGTTCGATAGGATGATTCTCGGAGGGGTGGTCGCGTGCGCGGCGAGCCGTCTCTGCGTGGCGGCGGTGCCGTATGCGAACGACTTCGCGACGCGGACGAGCGGTCCCGTGCAGACGGGCGCGTGGTACACGAATTCGTACGTGGTCGGTCAGTGCGCGGTGAACTACACGGGCGAGAAGCTTGTCCCGACATCGGCGCTGGCTTACGGTAAGTCGGATCAGATCCAGGACAACTGGATGAAGGTGGCGCAGGACAACGGCGGCACCTTCGCGGTCAACGTCATCCCCGGCATTCAGAACAACTCGGCGAACGAGGCGCAGGGCACGGACAACCAGTTCTTCCGCTTCGGCAACTCGATCGAGATCGTGAAGTCGACCGGCGTCGCCCAGTCGTTCTTCAACTCGTTCACGAACGGCGTCCTCCGCCTCTACGCCGATCTGCGCGCGCCGACGAACTGGCCGGCCGGCAACGGCTATGTGCGCATTCAGCCGCTCTACCGCGCGGCGCTCGAGACGCCGGTCTGGGCGAGCGGCTCGAAGCAGACGCGCGCGTTCATGAACTTCGGCCTGCAGAAGCAGCAGAACACGCCGGGCAATCTCGCCTCGTCGATGCTCCTCGTCTACAAGGGCAACGGGTCGGGTGGAAATGCGATCGAGACCCACGCCCATGCGAACCGGCATTGGTACCGCTTCGTCATCGACCTCGACCTCGACAAGGGCACCTACTCGGGCAAGGCCTATGATCAGGGCGAGGTGCATCCGAAGCTTGCGGATGCGAATGGAGCCGCTGTCTGGAGCTTCAGCAACGTTGTCTGCGCGTGGAGCTATCAGAAGGCCGGGGCAGGTCCCGTCGAGGGCATCGCGATCCGCGCGGCCGACTTCAGGACGGGCAATCCCGTCGACCGCTACCTCGAGACCTGCGTCGACAATCTCGTGGGCGAGTGGAAGGCGCCCGGCGCGGAATCCTTCACGCGCTTCTACGAGAACGACTTCACGACGCGCCGCTACCGGACGATCGCACCGTCCGGCACGACGCGCCACGACTACGTGTGCGGCACGTCGGCCGCCGAAGTCCAGACCAGGCCCTATTCCGCCGTCTGCGCATCGACGGCGACGAACGCCCCCTATCAGATCCTCCGCTATGGGATTGGCTCGCTTGGCGTCAACGGCTGGAAGCGCGCCAACACCGGAGACGGACATGTCGCCGTCGTCACCCATCCCGGCGACATGCCGATGATGCGCATCGCCGGAAACGCGGCGGGGAATGGCTTCGCGGTTGCGACGCAGACGCTCGGTGAGCCGATCCGGACGGGCAGGGTCCGCATGGTCTTCGACGTGCGCACGCCCGACGCGTGGCACTGGAACTATCACGGCGCCTATGTGATGATGGGCAACCAGACGTTCTGGGGCGCGGACAACGCGCACTTCACGGCGTCGATCGGCGCGCGCTGGGGCATCGGTTCGGCGCAGGACTCGGCCAACACGCTCTTCCAGGGCTATTACCAGGAGTCTGCCGGCGCGCAATACGACACGTCCGTCAGCTTCAAGGGCCAGACGTGGTACCGCGGCATCCTGACGGTCGACCTCGATACGCGTGAGACGAAGGGCGTGCTCTATGAGCTCGGCGCCGATCCGGTGAAGAGCACGTACGACCACACGCAGCTGACGCCGGTCTGGGAGAAGACGGGGCATATGCGAGACGGCGTCGCCGAGATCTCGGCGATCGGCCTCGGCGGCTACGGCGCAGGTGTCGCCAGGAAGGACGGCGTCGTGCATCGCGAGTTCATTTTCTTCGACAGCGTCCAGGTCTGGAAGGAGTGGGACGAGACGGCGCAGACGGGCACGCTCGTCTACAAGGACCTCTTCTCGACGGTGACGCGCCCCCTGTCCGGACCGCGCGGCACGCTTGTCGGCAGCTTCAACGCCGATGACGGACAGGATCACTGGGTCCGCCGCAACAATGGCGCGGGCGACTTCTGGGTCACGGGCGGTGCGAATCCGTGCGCCGCATTCTCCGGCATCACCACGCACGCCTACGCCACGCAGGCGCTCGGTTCCCGCTACGCGACCGACAGGGTCGTCGTCCAATGCGACATCCGCCCGCCGTGCTCCTTCACATGGGGAATTACGAAGGCGGCGCTTGTCCAGATCGGCGGCGACTGCTTCCTGCAGGGCGAGGGCGGTTCGCTCAACGGGCGGCGCTTCTACGACCACGGTTCGCTGGCGAGCTTCGGTTTCGGCACCGACGACACGGCGCGTAGCGAATGCGGCGACTTCCCGACGAAGAAACTGCGCTTCTACGACGGCGACGGCGCGGGAAGCGGCACGGTCCCCTACCGTGCCATGACGCCGGCGATCGCCTCCACGCACTGGTATCGGTTCAAGGCGGTGCTTGACATGCGGGCGCGGACATACGACGTGACGGTCTACGACCAGGGCACGGCGCATCCGACGGCCGCGTCGCCGAACGGGACGCAGATCCACGTCGAGAAGGGACTTGGCTTCCGTGCGCCTGCGACCGAGGCGGTTGTTTCGGCCATCTGCCTGAACGCCTACGGCGCCCAGGCGCAGGTGGCGAACGACCCCGAGGACCGGGGGCTCGTGCTCTATGACAACCTGAAGGTCTCGACGCCGTCGGGCCTGTGCATCGTCGTTCGCTAAGCTGACGGATTTCTCACGCCGGCGTGACCGGTCGCTCACGAAACTTTGGAAGAATGTCCCGCAACGGGAGACTAAGGCAATGAAGCATGTACTGATCGGATGCGCATCGCTCGCGGCGCTGGGCGCGTGGGCGGACCTGTCGGTCACGTCGTCGTTGGACGGCACGACGCTGGCGTACACCGTCTCGGGGGCGGTGGCCGCCGCGACGGACCGTCCCGTCTACCTCGCGTGGGGCGAGACCGACGGCGGAACGGACTGGGCGAAGTGGGAGGAGTCCCAGAAAGTCGGCACGCTCGCGGCGAACGCGACGTCGATGACATTCACGCTTCCGGCGCGGATCAAGGGGGCCTGCCCGATGCGCGTCTTCCTCTTCTCGGGCACGGACGGCGCGAACGTCTGGCTCGACGCGATCCGGGCCAACAGCGACCAGTACCTCAACACGGGCATCAGGCCGGATTCGAAGACCGCCTGCTTCGCCGACTACAAGATGAACGACAACGGCGTCCAGCAGCGCATCTTCGGCATGGACGGCACGGTCTGCTTCCAGACGTACATCAACGGCAGCAAGCAGTGGGCCTACACCTACAGGGACGGCGCGGGCGACTGGCAGGGCCTGGGCGTCAACGTGACGACGACCGACCGCGTGCAGTACCTCGTGGACGGCTACAACAACTTCCTGCGCCTCCAGTACGGCGGCGTCGACAAGAAGGTGGTCATCGGGCTTTCCGGCACGCGCACGAAGGAGGGCACGAACCCGGTCGGCGTCTTCACCCATCTCTCGGGCAGCGGCGGCACCCGCTACACGAACGCGGAAAATCCGCACAATTCGTATACCTACGCCGACCTCTACGGCTTCTACATGAAGAAGAGCGGCGCACTCGTCTGCAACCTGAAGCCCTGCAGGAAGGACGGCGTCGCGTGCGCGTACGACGGCATCCAGCAGAAGTACCTCATGAGCGGCACGGCGAACGCGTTCGACGGCGTCGATCCGATCGGCGAGGTGGTCGACAGCGGAGTCGAAGGCGACACCGTCGTCTTCCAGGGCGTCGGCGCGGACCCGCTCGCGGCGGACAAGGTGACGGGCGCCTACAACGTGCGCCTCGACGGCGGCATTGTCCAGATGAACACGGCGAACGCCTACACGGGCTTCACGTGGCTCACGCGCGGCACGCTGTGGATGGACGAGATCATCGACGACACGCTGGGCGCGCTGGGCGCGAAGGGACCGCTCGTGCTCGGTCCCGGCACGCTCTCGTGGAACGGCGGGAAGGGCGTCTACAACGGCGACGTGACGACGAGGCTCGACTATGTCAACAACGGCAAGGAGGGCTTCTCCCCGGCGACGGTCTTCGCTATCGCGGAAGGCGGCGACCTGACGCTCGGCGGCGGATTCAACAACCCGCGGGGCGCGTTCGTCAAGACCGGCAAGGGCACGCTGCGCATCCCCGGCGGCGAAGGGAAGACGATCACGCTGGCGGCGACGGGCGGCTACGTGGACGCGCTCTGCCTGCAGGCGCTCGACTTCAACGCGAACGGCGATTCGCCGACGAAGGGCTATGCGGGCTTCACCCTCGCGGGCGGCACGCTCGTCCTGGGCGAGAAGGGCGGCACGTTCAACATCAACGGCAGCGCGTCCGACGTCATGATCGGCACGATGACGAAGGACCCCGTCCGCGACGCCGGCCAGCAGGAGGACGGCAACGGCGTCCTCGAGGTCCGCGGCGGCACGGTCTACATCAACAACTGGCTCGGCATGGGCGCGAAGTGCGGCTTCGAGACGACCACGCCGGACTACGTTCCCGAATCGGGCATCCGCGTCTGGGGCGGCAAGCTCGTCGCGAAGAAGGCGCTCGGCATGGGCCGCAACAAGTCCGCCGTGCCGCAGAAGGACGCGGACGGGAACTGGATCAGGATGCGCACGAAGACCTTCGTCGAGGTCCACGGCGGTACGTTCGAGGTCTGGAACGACGGCGGCCGCATCTCGCCGTGCGACGACGCGGGCGCGGATTCGCGCATCCTCGTCACCGGCGGCAAGCTCTTCCTGCGCGGCACGATCAAGAACGGCGTCCCGACGACGAGTACCGAAATGTCGGTCGGCTGCTGCACGGACTGCGACAACACGATCCCGACGCGCTGCGACCTGACGGTGTCGGGTCCGGGCGTCATCGAGGCGACGGGCTTCTCCATCGCCACCGGCCGTCGGAACGTCATGTTCGACATCCTGGTGAAGGACGGCGGCAATCTCCGCTGGAACACGCTGCAGAAGAAGAACACGAAGGCCGGCTCGAAGATGGACGTCCTCTTCGACGGCGGCAGGACGGAGCTCCGCTATGCGGGCTACACGACCTGGATCCAGCCCGACATCGACACCTTCAAGATCGGCACGCGCGGCATGACCTTCACGGTCGGCACCGATGCGAACCAGAACGTCCGGAACAACATCAACAAGACGATCACGGCCGAGACGACGTATCCGGAGGAAGAGGACAGGGGCGTCACGTTCACGGCCGGCAACGCGACGCGCAACTCGGGCTTCCGCTTCATGGTGCCGCAGGCGTGGGCGGGTCCGACCCGCATCGCGAAGTGGGGCATTGCGGAACTCGCCGCGACGGGCGCGTTTCCGGCGGGGAGCGCGGTCACGCTCGAGGGCACGGGCTCGCTGACGGTCACCAACGCGCCGCAGACGTTCGCCGCGTTCAGGGTCGGGGACGGTTCGCTCGGCGGCGCCGCGAAGCTCGCGATCCAGAAGGACTGCGCGATCACGGCGGACAAGTTCGAGACGACGGCGGGCACGACGCTCGCGCTTTCGCTCTACGCGACGAAGGGCGGCACGGACTTCCCGGCCGACGGCGCGTACGACGTCCTTGTCGTGCCGCTCGCCGACCTGCATGCGCTCAAGGCGCTCGCGAAGACCGCGGTCTGCGCCAACCTGCCGGAAGACAGGGGCTGCGTCTTCTCGGTCGCGATGGGCGAGGCGACGGCCACGCTCAAGGCGACGATCGGCGCGCCGGTCGACGACGCGCTCGTCTTCCAGAACGCGACGGGGGCCGAAGACGACCCGATCACGTTCAACGGTCCGGTCGCGGGGATCCGCTCGATCACGACGAACCCGACGGCGGCGGGCGGCGGCCTGGTCGACCTCGGCGATTCGCTGGCGGACTACGACGGCGTCCTCTCGGTCGGCAGCGGCACGACGAAGCTCGGCAGCCTCGCGTTCGCGGAGGAGTTCGGCGACGTGCTCACGCTCGGCCGCGGCACGCTCTGGTACACGGGCTCGGGCGAGACGATCGCGGGCCTGCTCGTCAACCCGGGGGCGAACGCGAGCTCGGTCCTGAAGATCGACCACGACCTCACGCTCACCGGCATCGGCGTCGGCATGGGCGCGCTCCTGAAGAAGGGCGAAGGCGACCTGGTGTTCAAGGGCAACGGCGACTTCGTCCCCGGCAACGTGGACAACGCGTTCGGCCGCTCGGCGAACGACTCCGTGAAGCCGAACGGCGACTCGCCCACGACGGGCCTCAAGAGCCTCATGGTGTCCGAGGGCCGCGTCGTGATCGGCACGAAGGACGATCCCGCGGATGCGCCGAACGTGTCCGTCGGCATCAACATGACCGTCGGCTGCCGCACGACGACCGAGAAGGACGAACGCCGCGAGACGGCGGGCGAGTTCGTGCTCAACAACGGCGTCTTCACGAGCCCCGACTATGTCTACCTCGGCTACTACAACGGCACGCCGTGGACGGATCCCGACGGCGAACTGCGGCCGAAGATCACGGTCAACGGCGGCGTCTTCAACGCGAAGGCGATCCGCATGGGCCACGACGCCAACGGCAACATGATGACGGCGTCGCCGACCCTCGAGGTCAACGGCGGCGAGGTGAACCTCTCGACCTATCTCGAGATCGGCTACAGCCCATACACGCAGACGACGGACTTCACGCCGGTCGACACGCTCGTCGTGACGGGCGGCATCCTCCGGACGGGGAAAAACCTGAACATGGGCTCCCACGCGAAGTCCCCCCAGGGCCGCATCATCGTCGGCGGCACGGGCGTCCTCGACGTCCACGGCACGATCAACGCCGCCGCCGTCGTGACGGAGCGTCTCCAGCAGGTCTTCCTCGAGGAGGGCGGCAACATCCGCACGTGCTACCGCATCTGGTCGGACAACGGCGCGAACAGCGAGATCTACTTCCGCGGCGGCAAGTGGACGATCGGCGTCGGCCGCCAGGGCGTCTACAACCCCGCGATCGAATACTGGAGGCACGCCTATGTCGGCAGGGGCGGGCTCTGGATGGACTTCTCCGAGTGGGAGAAGGGGCCGAGCGACAGCTCGTCGGTCGAGTGGAGGCAGAAGTTCGAGCGCGACCCCGCGCTCGCCGAGGGCGAGACGGACGGCGGCCTTCTGTTCGACGGCCACACGACGGCGATCTTCCGGCCGGGTGCGAACGGCTCGACCTTCACGGGTCCGGTCGTCGCGACGAACGGCTTCATCGTCGGCGTCGACAACGGCTGCGACTACTTCCTGAACAAGACGTTCGTCGTCCACGAGGACGGCGGCCTGCGCGCGTCGGGCAACGGCATGTTCTTCGCCGACCTCACGCTCGGCACGGCGGGCGGCTCGAAGCCGGTCACGCTCGACTTCTGCAACAACGCCGAGTTCAAGCCGGTCGTCTCCGACAAGGTCAAGGTGCTCTCCCCGGTCACGGTGAGCTTCCACCGCCCCGGCGGCATGTGCAACACGTACACGATGCGCGAGGGCACGATCGACGTCCTCTACTACAGGCCGGAGGACGAGGCGAACGTGCCGCTCGAGCTCTTCGTCGCGAACGACAAGTTCCCGGCCTACACGATGACGTTCGAGAAGGGCGAGGTGACGGCGGACGCGACCGGCATGGCGGCGCAGTACATCGGCTGGAAGCGCGTGACGGCGACGATCGCGCGCGACCCGAACGCGGCGAGCGACGTCTGGACGAACGTGACGACGGGCGGCGCATGGGAGGACGCGGCGAACTGGAACGGGGAGACGACGCCGGATGAGATCGGTGCGCTCGTGCGCTTCGAGCCGGCCACGGCCGCGGCGATTCCCGTCAACCTGTCCCTGACGCACACCGCGGGCAGCGTCACGCTCAACGCGGCCGCCGCGGGCATGGGCTACGCGCTCGCGGGCTCGCCGCTCAACCTGAACCACGAGGACATGTTCACGGCGCCGGCGATCGTGGTGCCGAACGGCACGCACGTGCTGGCGAACGGCGCGACGACGGACGACACCTATGTGCGCTCGAACGAGACGACGGCGAACGGCGGCCGCACGGGCGCGATCGCCCTCGACGTCCAGACGGGCGCGAAGCTGACGGTGACGGGGCCGGTCACGACCGATCCGAACCGCGAGCTCTTCGTCAACAACCCGAAGGGGAGGGATGGCGGCACGACCGTCCTCGCCGGCGAGCTGCACACGAAGGAGGTGCGCGTGGCCTCCGGCACGGCCGAGATCGCGGACCTCTCGAAGCTCAACGGCGCGACGCTCCGCATCGGGCCGGCGACCGTGAACCTGACGGGCGAAGACGCCGAGACGGACAGCGCGGTCGTCACCGACCCGGGGGCGACGAAGAAGACGTCCGTCCTGCGCGTCGCGAACAAGCTGACGCTCAACGGCACGATCACGGCGGGCACGAACGGGAACCTCATCAAGACGGGTCCGGGCGAGCTCGTGCTCAATGCGCGCGGCAACAACCAGCTCGGCGGGATGAACGACGGGACGGACTGGAACAGCGACAGGGCGTGGCCGGCCAATGGCGACTCGCTTGACCAGGGCAACTCGCCGTTCTGCCTCGACGAAGGCACGGTCACGTTCGGCCGTCCCGGCCAGTACGTGAAGTTCGGCGCCACGTCCGACATCTTCATCGGTTCGCAGCGGCGCGGCTGGGACTATTCGACGGACAAGGTGACGCTCAACATGATGGGCGGCGCCGCGTGGGCGAACGTGATGGGCGTCGGCCACGGCATGCGCCGCGGCGCGACGGGAGACGACTACGCCTATGTCGAGTTCAACATGCATGACGGCGTCTTCACGAACGCGGCCAACCTGTACATCGGCTACGACCTCACGAAGTTCGACAGCCACATCCGCGCGACGATGAACCTCTTCGGCGGCGAGTACCTCGTCGGCAACTACGTCCGCCTCGGCCAGACGTACAACAAGACGGGGCGCAATGAGCCGCTGGCGACGCTGAACGTGGACGGCGGCACGCTCCGCTTCACCCACACGTCCCAGACGGACCGCAACGGCAACATCTACGTGCCGTACGCGGAGGGCGTCGAACAGCTCAAGAGCAGCCAGGACCGCGCATCCGACGCCGTGCTCAACCTGAAGGGCGGCGCGATCGAGAACGCGCACCTGGTCCTTGTCGGCCAGAACGGCGCGCGGGGCGAGGTGCATCTCGACGGCGGCCTCCTCGACTGCGAGAACATCCTGCACGACGGCTCGATGGACAACACCTACTACTACGCCTCGTACAAGGTGGCGGACGGCACGTCGTACGTCTACTTCAACGGCGGCGTCCTCGCGCCGCGGGCGAAGATGGACTCGGCGAAGGACACGAAGAAGTCCCTGGCGCGCAACGCGACCTTCGGCGGCTTCACCGAGGCCGTGGTCCAGGCCGGCGGCGCGAAGATCTCGACGGCGAACTGCGCGGCGGAGCGCTATACGGTTGCCCAGGAGCTGAAGCACGACGCGGCGCTCGGCGCGACGGCCGACGGCGGCCTCGAGAAGCTCGGTGCGGGCACGCTCGCGCTCGCGGTGCCGTCCACCTACACGGGCGACACCGTGGTTCGCGAAGGCACGCTGCTGGTGCCGGCGGCCGCCCCGGCGGGCGCGATCCTGCCGAACTCGGTGGTCGAGGTCTGCGCGGGCGCGACGCTCGCGTTCGAGACCGACGCGAAGGCCGAGCTCCAGGGCCTCAGGATCGGCGAGACGGCCGGCACGGTCGCGGGTCTGCGCCTCGCGCCGGGCATGAGCGTGTACCTGCCGGCGGGCGCCGTGAAGGGCATGAAGCTGCCGCTCGCGGTCGAAGGCTGCGCGAACCCGTCCCGCCTCGCGGGCGTGAACGTCTTCGTGGACGGCGTCGCCGACACGCGCCTCGGCCTCGAGCTGAAGGCCGACGGCCTCTACCTCGGCGGCTCGAAGCGCGCCACGGCGATCATCATCCGCTGATGAACCTGTCAGGCCCTGGTGCGATTCCGTGGTCTGGCTATGAAATCCGCCCTGCAAGGGGCGGATTTTGCCATGTGTCATTTGCGGTGATTCCTGTATGATTCTCCCCGACGCGTGTCTCAATGACCTCGGGGGGGGCGAGGAGAAAAGGCGTGTCGCTCCCCCCGAGTCGCGGTGGGGCCTCCTTTCATGCGCGCCGGAGGCCGGCGCGCAACCT
>JAEDMN010000363.1 GCA_016302985.1 Kiritimatiellia bacterium
TGGCCGGGCTGGAAGGACGTGCCGCCGCTCTGGCGCGACGTCGCGACGAAGGACGGGAAGGTCTACGCCGTCCCCACGCCGGGTTTCGCCTACTACGGCATCATCTACCGCAAGGACCTCGTGAAGGCCGCCGGGCTGGACCCCGAGAACCCGCCGCGCACGTGGGACGCCTTCGCGGACTGGTGCGACCGCCTCACCTACCGCGACAAGGTCATCCCCGGCGCGACGGTGCAGCGCGGCCAGCGCGCGTACGCGATCGAGAACCGGCCCTGGGGCTTCCTGCCGTGGGTCGGCGCGGCCGGTGGCGACGTGATCCGGAAGAAGCCCGGGACGGACCGGTGGGAGGCCTGCTTCGATTCGCCGGAGTGCCTGCGGGCCGCGGCGTTCCTCAAGCGCCTCATCGGGAAGGGCGTGGTGCGCGCGCTGCCGCAGTTGTCGCTCCGCAACGAGGTCGCGGACCTCTTCGTGCAGGGCGAGATCGTCAGCGTGTTCGGTGGCGAGGACCTCGTCGCGTACCTGACCGAGAACCTCAACTTCCCCGCCGAGCAGATCGGGCTCATGCCGTTCCCCGCGGCGGACGCGTCCTGCCGTCCCGTCCTGCAGGCGCACAAGCACTTCTACGCGATGACGGAGGGTGTCGCGCGCCGGCCGAAGGCGGAGCGCGACGCGGTGTGGGCGTGCGTGAACGAGCTCGCCTCCCCGGCCGTCTACGACGAGACGGTCCGCAAGAACGTGGCCGAGGGCCGCGCCCGCTGGTGCCTGCCGGCGGACCTGAAGCGCCTGGGCTTCGACGAGCACCTCGCGGAGGTGCCGCCGGGCATCCGGCAGATGTACGACGACCTCGCGGCCGGCCGGATCGCGGCGGTGACGGAGCCGTACGTCGGCTTCTGGCAGGCGGCGAGCGACCTGGTCAGCCGCCGCTTCCTCGGCATCCTGCTGAGCGACGCGGGAAGGGACTTCGACTACGCGGCGGCGCTGAAGTCCATCACGGAGGACGCGAACCGCGGCCTCATGTTCGACGCCGACACGCACGAGATCGAGGCGAAGCGCCCGCTGGCGCGCACGCTCCTCGGCATCGTCCTCCTCTGCGTCGTCGTGTGCGTCTGGCTCGTCTGGCGGAATGCGCCGTCCCGCCAACCCGCGAACCCGTCGGTCCGCGAACCCGCCAACCCGCGAACCCGCTCCCTCGTCCCCTGGCTCTTCCTCGCGCCCGCGGTCGTTTCCATCGCGCTCTGGAGCTACTGGCCGCTGATCCGCGGCGCGGTGATGGCGTTCCAGGACTACCGGATCGTGGGGTCGGGGACGTGGCAGGGCCTGGACAACTTCATCCGCGTCGCCTCCGATCCCGGCTTCTGGAAGGCCTGGGGCCGCACGCTCCAGTACGTCGGCATCACGCTCGTCCTGGGCTTCACGACGCCGATCCTGCTCGCGCTGCTGCTGAGCGAGATCCCGCGCGGGAAGGTGTTCTTCCGCACCGTCTATTTCCTGCCGCACCTGACGAGCGCGCTCGTCGTGACGCTCATGTGGAAGATGATGTTCGACCCGACCGAGAACGGCATGCTGAACCAGGTGCTGGCGGTGTTCGGCGTCGCGCGGCACGCGTGGCTGCAGGACCCGTCCTGGGCGATGACGTGCTGCATCCTGCCCGGCGTGTGGGCGGGCGCCGGCATGGCCTCCCTCATCTACGTCGCGGCGCTGCACAGCCTGCCGCCGGACTACTACGAGGCCGCGGCGATCGACGGCGCGGGCATCCTCGGGCGCTTCCGCCACGTGACGCTGCCGCAGCTGATGCCGCTCATGGTGATCAACTTCGTCGGCGCGTTCATCGCGGCCTTCCAGGGGATGGGCTCAATCTTCCTCCTGACCTTCGGCGGACCGGGCGACGCGACGAACGTCCTCTCCCTCGCGATCTGGAAGGAGGCGTACAACAACCTCCGCTTCTCGACCGCGACCACGATGGCCTGGTTCCTCGGCGTCGCGCTCATCGGCTTCACCTACCTCCAGATCCGCTTCCTCCGCCGCGTCGAATTCCGCCAGGCGGCGACCAACTGAAGCTCTCATAATTCAAACGCGCGCGAGTTTCCAGCGCAACGCTGGCTTGTTCGCGATCGCGCGTGAGGGTTGCTTGAGCGGGCTTC
>JAEDMN010000113.1 GCA_016302985.1 Kiritimatiellia bacterium
CGAGCGCATAGCGCTCCTGACGGCGGATCTTGACGTTCTCGCCCGTCTTCGTGAGGAGCATCTGGTAGTCGTCCTTCAGCGTCTCGGCGATGTCCTTGCCCTCGAGCGCGACCTGCGCCGCGTCCTTGACGAACTTCGCGAAGGCGTCCGTCTTGGCGACGAAGTCGGTCTCGCAGTTGACCTCGGCGAGGGCGAGCGTCTTGCCGTCGGCCGCGGAGGCGAGAGCGATGATGCCCTCCTTGGACTCCTTGTCGACGCGCTTCGCCGCGACGGCGAGGCCCTTTTCGCGGAGGAACTTGACCGCGGCCTCCATGTTGCAGTCGGTGGCGATCAGCGCCTCCTTGCACGCGCCCATGCCGGCGGCGGTGGCTTCGCGGAGTTCCTTGATCTGAGCAATTGTCGGGGTAGCCATTGTCTGAAAACCTTTCTTCTTGGGAGGGGGGGGGTGCGGGGGAGCTCGCGCTCCCCCGTCCTTCGCATTTACTCGGCGGCGGGAGCCTCGGCGGCCTTGACGGCGGCTTCCGCGGCGGCGACCTTCTCGAGACGCTTCGCGGCGAGCGCTTCCTTCGCCTTGGCCTCGGCGGCCTCCTTCGCGGCGCGGGCGGCCTGCTTCACGTCGCTGGAGACGCCGGCCTTCGGGGCCTTCGCGCGGGGAGCCTTGGCGGCCTCGCCCTTCATCTCGGCGGCGGCGCGGCGGCTGGCGGCCTTGCGGGCGTCGCGGTCGGCCTTCTCCTGCTCGGCCCTCGCGGCACGCTCGTTGGCGCGCTGCTGCGCCTCCTCGGCGGCGCGGGCGGAGTACTCGTCGTTGGCGGCCTTGACGACCTTGACGATGCCGTTGACGATCATCTCGATGCCGCGGACGGAGTCGTCGTTGCCCGGGATGACGTAGTCGATCGGATCAGGATCCGCGTTCGTGTCCGTGATGGCGACGATCGGGATCTCGAGGCGGGCGGCCTCCTTGACGGCGTTCAGCTCGCGGCAGACGTCGACGATGAAGACGGCGCCGGGCTTCTCCTCCATGTCGGCGATGCCCGTGAGGTTCTTCTCGAGCTTGGCGAGCTCGCGGCGGAGCATCGAGTTCTCCTGCTTGTGGACGGAGAGGACGCCGTTGTTCTTGGAGCCGACCGCCTGGAGCTGCTTCATGCGCTTCACGCTGCCGCGGATCGTCTTGGCGTTCGTGAGCGTGCCGCCGAGCCAGCGCTCGGTCATGTAGAACTGGCCGCAGGCCTCCGCGGCTTCCTTGACGAGCTCCTGCGCCTGCTTCTTCGTCGCGACGAACAGGATCTTCTTGCCGCCGAGGATCGTCTTGCGGAGGAACTCGGCCGCCTCGTCGATGAACGTGACCGTCTGCGTGAGGTCGATGATGTGGATGCCGTTGCGCTTGTCGAAGATGTAGGGTTTCATCTTCGGGTTCCAGCGCTTCGTCTGGTGGCCGAAGTGCAGGCCGGCGTCGAAGAGGTCCTTGAGCGTCAGGCCCGTGGCCTGGGAGGTAGGCATGTCCATTTTGTGCAACCTTTCTTGTCCGTGGACGGGAAACGAAGAGACTCTTTTCCTCGTTTTCCCTGGTTAATCCGCTTTGGCGGCGCGGTCTGGACGGACGCGCACCGTCGTTCGCTTCCGCGCGGCGACGGCCACTCGGCCCTCCCGCGCTCGGAAAACAGAGGAGAAGTATATCAAAGCGTTTCGGCCGAGGCAAGGGCGATTTTCGACAAAAGAAATCGGCGGCGCGCGGCGCGATCCGCGCATCAGGCGCGCGGTCAGCCGATCTTCGGCAGCTTCGCGAAGCTGGCCTCGAGCTCGGCGTCGGTCGGGACGTAGTCGCTCATCTCGTGGTCGTTGAACTTCTGGTACGCGACCATGTCGAAGTAGCCCGTGCCGGTGAGGCCGAAGAGGATCGTCTCCTCCTTGCCCTCCGCCTTGCACCGCAGCGCCTCGTCGATCGCCGCGCGGATGGCGTGGCTGGACTCCGGCGCGGGCAGGATGCCCTCGGTGCGCGCGAACTGCTGCGCCGCCGCGAACACGCTCGTCTGCTCGACCGCGCGCGCCTCCATCAGCCCCTGCGCGTAGAGCTCGCTGAGGCTCGCGCTCATGCCATGGTAGCGCAGGCCGCCCGCGTGGTTGGCGGACGGGATGAAGTCGTGGCCGAGCGTGTACATCTTCTGGAGCGGGCAGACGCGTCCCGTGTCGCAGAAGTCGTACGCATAGCGGCCGCGCGTGAGCGACGGGCAGCTCGCCGGCTCCACCGCGATGAAGCGGTAGTCCTTCTCGCCGCGCAGCTTCTCGCCCATGAACGGCGAAATCAGGCCGCCGAGGTTGGACCCGCCGCCGGCGCACCCGATGATCACGTCCGGCTTGACCCCGTACTTGTCCATCGCCGTCTTCGCCTCGAGCCCGATGATGGACTGGTGCAGCAGCACCTGCGCGAGCACGCTGCCGAGCACGTAGCGGTACCCTTCCGTCGTCACGGCCTTCTCGACGGCCTCCGAGATCGCGCAGCCGAGCGACCCCGTCGTGCCGGGATGCTCCGCGTTGATCTTGCGGCCGATCTCCGTCTCCATCGAGGGGGACGGCGTGACGGACGCGCCGTACGTGCGCATCACCTCGCGGCGGAAGGGCTTCTGCTCGTACGAGCACTTCACCATGTAGACCCTGCAGTCGAGGCCGAAGAACGCGCACGCCATCGAGAGCGCCGTGCCCCACTGGCCCGCGCCCGTCTCCGTCGTCACGCCCTTCAGGCCCTGCGCCTTCGCGTAGTAGGCCTGCGCGACCGCGCTGTTCAGCTTGTGCGAACCCGACGTGTTGCTGCCCTCGAACTTGTAGTAGATCTTCGCGGGCGTGCCGAGCGCCTTCTCGAGGAAATACGCGCGCACGAGCGGCGACGGGCGGAACATGCGGTAGAACTTCCGGATCTCGTCGGGGATCGGGAACCACGCCGTGTCGTTGTCCAGCTCCTGCTTCACCAGCTCGTCGCAGAACACGTGGCCGAGCTCCTCGGGCGTGACGGGCTTGCCCGTGCCCGGGTTCAGGATCGGCGCGGGCTTCTGCTTCATGTCCGCGCGCATGTTGTACCACGCCGTCGGCGCCTCGTGCTCGGCGAGATAGATCTTGTAGGGGACTTCGTCCTGCTTGCTCATCTACACACTCTCCTTCGTTCGCCCTATGCTACTATAAAAAGGAACGCGTGGCAAGCCGAATCGTTTCTATCGGGAGAAATGCCTACCGCACGAAGAGCGCCGTTCCGCGGCGGTGGACGAGCACGACGCGTACGCGCCCCACGCCGAACATCGGGCACCCCGGGAGCCGCGGCGCGCGCCACCGCAGCCAGAGCATGCCGCCGGCCGGGATGCCGGGGCCCCCGCAGTCCGCCGCGCGCGCGGCAACCACCGCCCCCGCCTCTTCGGGCGGCGCGTCGACGGACGCGAAGTCCGCCCCGTCCCCGCCCCGCCACGCGTCCTCCGCGGGACGCGCCGGCGTCCGGGTCACCGCCCAGTCGAAGGCCAGCGTCCGCGTCCCCGTCCCCGGGAAGGTCCACTGGCAGGCGGTCCACTCCACCCGCGCGCCGGCCAGCGCCTCCGTCCCGTCGTTGAGCACGTGCAGTTCCAGCGCCATCTCCGCGCCGCTCGACCCCAGCAGCGAGAGCGTGCACGGACCGTCCCCGCCCTGCGACGCGTACAGCCCGGCCGCCGTCGCGCGCCCGCTATCCCGTCCGGCCGACGCCACCGCCTCGCCGTTCCGGAAGGCGTGGAAGCCCGGCACGGTCACGCCGTTCTCCCAGGGCGTGGCCTTCGTCACGCCCGCGGCCCAGGCGAAGTCCTCGCGGCGGGCCGCGCCCGTGAACGCCGACACGCGCCAGGACCCCGCCGCTCCGTCCGCGGCCGGCGGGGCCTCCGGCTCCGGTTTCGCCTCCCCGTCCCCCAGCTTCACGGCGGTCAGGTAGTAGTTGCCCTTCACCTCGCCCTCCACGTTGGACCGGATCCGCACGACCCGCACGCCTTCGGATTCCGCGAAGGCGAACGTGTTCGTCGCGTAGCGCGTGTAGACGTAGGCGATCGGCGGATCGCGCACGACGAGGTGTTCGGGGTCCGGCCCCGCGAGCACGACGAACGGACGGTCCACGCGCGTGCCGCTGCAGTAGGTCACGGTGGCCAGGGAGGTGAGGACGTCCAGCGACACGGGGCTCTCCGCCGCCGAATCGGGCGCGGCGAACTTGAGCCCCCGTTCGGCACTGAAGGACGTCCCCGCGAACGTCCAGCCGTTAGTCGCCTCCGTCCGCTGGCGGAAGTCGATCCAGACCGCCCCCTCGAGGAGGAGGCCGCAGGTGCAGAGGAAGACCAGGACCGCCGACGCGGCCCCCGTGGATTTCGTTTTCGGAATGTTGGGTGACATGCCGGCATTATAGCCCGTCATGCCCGTCAATTGGAGGTCGTGCAACCGAATGCACAACTTTGTCCGGCCCGCGGCCGGCGCGCTATTCGGCCAGCGCCGCGAGGATCTTCTCGCCCCAGGCCATCGACAGCTCGAACTGGTCGAGGCCGTAGGACTCGTTCGGCGAGTGGATGCGGTCCTGCGGCTGTCCCCAGCCGACCAGCAGCGGCGCGGCCCCGCTGCAGTCGCGGAGCGTCGACACGACCGGGATGGACGCGCCGTCCCACTGGAACACGGGGCCGCGCGGATCCATCTCCCCGAGCACGTGCGTCGCGAGGCGGAAGACGGGGGACGCGAGCGGCAGGCGGAAGCCCGACGCCTCGCCCGTGAGGTCCTCGATGAAGAGCTTCATGCCGCGCGGCGCGTGCTGCTTCAGGTGGCGCTCGACCGCGGCCATCGCGGCGTCGGGGTTCTGCCCCGGCACGAGGCGCATCGAGAGCTTGCCCAGCGCCGCGCACGGGATGACGGTCTTCGAGCCAGGGCCGCCGTAGCCGGAATGAACGCCGTTGACCTCGATGGTCGGACGGAACGAGTTGCGCTCCGTCGGCGTGAGGCCCTGCTCGCCGCCGACCGGCGGGCAGCCCATCTCCTGCTCGTAGCGCGCGTCGCTCATCGCGGCCGACTCGGCGGCCGCGCGCTCCTCGTCCGTCGGCGGCACCACGCCGTCGCAGAACCCGCGCACCGCGATGGAGCCGTCGGGGTTGTGGAGGGAGGCGAGCAGTTCGCACATGCCCTGCGCCGCGTTCGGGGCGATGCCGCCGAACTCGCCGGAGTGCAGGTCGTGGTCCGCGGCCTCGAGCCGCACCGTGAAGTGGCTGACGCCGCGCAGGCCGGCGACGATCGCGGGACGCAGGTCCGCGGCCGCGCTCGTGTCGCAGACGAGCAGCACGTCCGCGCGCAGCTTGTCCTTGATCGTCGGCGCCAGCTTCGCGAGCGCCGTCGAGCCGCTCTCCTCCTGGCCCTCGAGGACGACCTTGATGGTCGGGACGCGCGCGCCGGACGCGAGCAGCTTCCGCATGCCGCACAGGAGCGAGAACCACTGGCCCTTGTCGTCCTGGGCGCCGCGGCAGTAGACGCGTCCGTCGGCCTTCAGCGTCGGCTCGAACGGCGGCGTCTCCCACTTGTCCAGCGGATCCGCGGGCTGCACGTCGTAGTGTCCGTAGACGAGCACCGTCGGCGCGCCCTCGCTGCCGGGACGCTGCGCGAACAGGACCGGCGGCGTGCCGAGCAGGCCGGGCGCCTGCATGAGCTCGGCCTTGAAGCCCATCGGCGCGAGCCACTTCTGGATCCACGTCGCGCAGACGAGGCAGTCCCGCAGCCTGACGGGATCGGCACCGACCGTCTCGAACTTCAGCAACTCGAAGTATTCGTCCAGGATCGTCTGCGGAATCGCCATCGGATGAAACCTCTCGGTAGGGGGCGACGTCCCGTCGCCAAGGGAATCGGTAGGGGGCGACGTCCCGTCGCCAAGGGAATCGGTAGGGGGCGACGTCCCGTCGCCCCGGTGATCAGAAGAACAGGTCGCGCTCGCCGCGGCAGGTCGCCTCGTACTGCTTGAGCACGGTCGGGTAGAACTTCGGCACCCACTCCTTGATGCCCGCGAGCTCCTTCTGGATGAGCGCCTCGCCCGCGGTCCTCGTGGCCGGGTCCTTCGCGAAGTCGTCCAGCCACTCGCGGAACGTGAGCACCGCGTTGATCTTGCAGAACTTGCCCTCGCGGCCGGTCTTGAGCGCATCCATGATGCACCCGCCCGTGCGGCCGCAGCGGTAGCCCGCCGTGCAGAACGAGGTGATCGTGTCGCGGGAGGCGAGGTACTGCACCATCTCCTCGATCGAGCGGTTGTCGCCGAGCATGAACTGCTGGCGCTCCTTCTCCTGGTGCGCCTCGTCCGCGAAGTCGCTGTAGCCCTTGATCGCGATGTTGGACGAGCAGTCGAGCTGCGTCATGCCGCAGTCGAGGCACGCGTTGCGGCTCGCCGGGCTCTCGCGCGCCGTGACGATCATCCCCGTGTACGGCACCGAGAGGCGCGCGATGACGAGGATGCGGTGGAACGTCGCGTCGTCGATGAGCCACGGGGACTCCTCGGGCACCTTCGTGCCGGAAGCCGGCTCGAGGCGCGGGAAGCTGAGCGTGTGCGGGCCGATGTTGAACCAGCGCTCGAGGTCCCGGGCGTGCATGATGGTCGCGAGCAGTTCGAAGCGCCAGTCGCAGAGTCCGTAGAGGACCCCGAGGCCGACGTCGTCCACGCCCGCCTCGAGGCAGCGGTGGAAGCACGTCGTGCGCCAGTCGTAGTTGCCCTTCACGCTCCATGCCGGATGCATCTGCTCGTAGAGCTTGCGGTTGTACGTCTCCTGGAAGACCTGGAACGTGCCGATGCCGACCTTCTTCAGCACGCGCAGGTCGTCGATCGGCAGCGGGGCGGCGTTGACGTTCACGCGGCGGATGTTGTTCAGACGGCCCGTATTCGGCGCGGGGACCTTGCGGTTGTAGCAGGTCTCGATCGTCTCCGCCATGTATTCCGTGGACGTGGTCGGGTGCTCGCCGTAGACCGCGATGAGGCGCTTGTGCCCGATGCGGCCCGCGAGGACGTCGACCTCCTCCTTGAGCTCGTCCATCGTCAGCACGCGGCGCTTCTGCAGCTCGTTCCCCTCGCGGAAACCGCAGTAGCGGCAGCCGTTGACGCAGAGGTTGGACATGTACAGCGGTGCGAAGAAGACGATGCGGTTGTCGTAGACCTTGTGCTTGATGCGGCCCGCCGCGGCGCGCATCTCCTCGAAGAGCGCCGGGTCCGTCACGCGCATCAGCTCGGCCGTCTCCTCGGGACGCAGCGTCTCGCAGGTGGACTCGCTCTTCGCGATGATCTCGCGCACGCGCACGGGATCGGCCGGCTTCGCATCGATGTCCGCGATCAGCCGGTTGATCAGGTCCTCGTCGATGAAGTGCTTCCCGCCCGGGAGGTACTTGTCAATCTCCGACTGGATGATGAAGTTCTTCGTGTAGTCCGCCGCGTCCTTGAAGTGGCGGATGCCGTTGTTCGTTGACATCTCTCTGCGCCTTCTTTCCTGAGCGGCATATTATACCACAAACGCCCCTACCGGAAGACCAACACGGTGCCGCCGCCGAGGCGGAGGACCTTCAGGAGGCCGGCGCCGGTTCGCCTACTCCGTGCGCTCCGAGATGCCCCAGTCGACGTACTGCCCGCCGATCGTCTGGCGGGTCTCCGTCGCGATGACATTGTCACCCGTCTTCAGCGCACGCGCGCCGCGCAGCGGGATCTCGACCAGCTCGTACTGCGTCGTGTACCCGCGGAACGAACCGGCCGGCACGCCGTTGATCCACGCCTTCGTGTCCTCGTCGTGGTGCAGCGAGAAGAGCGGATGGACCGGAACCTTGTCCAGCTTCACATGGCGGCGCAGCCAGATCTTCTGAGTCTTCCATTCCGTCCGGACCGTCCCGCCCGGCGTGTTGGCGACGCCGAAGCCGCCGGGACCGGACAGCCAGGACGAGTCGTCGAATCCGGGCTTCTCCCAGCCCGCCGGCGGTTTCGTGAACGTGTACTTCCAGACGATGTCCGTCGACGTGCGGCCCTCGGGCACGACGCAGAGGCCCTTGAGCGGCTTCGGGGTGTTGAGCGGCGCCCAGCCGCCCGTCTTCGCCCGGTCGCGCGAGGCGTACTTCCTCCACAGCGCGGGATCGTACAGGGCCGGGATGAACACGCCGCCGATCACGCTGCGCGCGATGAATCCCTGGAAGCGCGCCGAGTCCGCCCAGTACCAGTCGCTGAAGGGGATGCGCTGCGGCGTCTCGTCCATGAAGCGACAGATCGCCTCGGACACGAATTCAAGATCTTCCTTCCGGTTGCGGAGCGTGGCGGACCAGATCTCCCAGTCCGTCTTCGTCCATTTCTTCCGGCTGTCCAGCGGCAGGCCGAACGGCTCGATCAGCGGGCGATAGGCGTTCATCTCGGCCTCCGCCACCGAAGTCGGGAAGAAGTTGTAGCCCAGAATGCGGTCCCACACGAGGTTGTACTTCATGCTCCAGCTGTCCGGCTGGTCGTAGGCGAGGCGGTAGCCGCCGCAGCGGCCGCCCTTCGCGGCCTCGAGCCATTTCGGGACAAGGTCCTTCACGCGCGCGCGGTATTGCGCGGCCGTCTGCGCCTCGCCGCGCATCTCCGCCATGCGGGCATAGGCGGCGAGGCCCATGAGGGACTTGATCGCAAGGTTGGCGTTATGGGCCAGGTGGCCGGCGAAGTCGTCCGTGCAGAGCTGGTTGCCGGGGTCGAAGCCGAAGCGCGTGAGGTATTCGGCCCACTTCGTGACGGTCGGCCACCAGGCGGAGGCAAAGTCGGCGTTTCCTTCGAGGTGGGAGAGCGCGCCCAGGCAGACGAGCATGTTGCCGCACTCCTCGACAGGCATGAGGCTCGTCTCGTCGGTGCCCTTCTCGCCACCGGCGTAGCACTGGGCGACGGCGAGCGGGTACTGCCCGACGTCATGCGGGGCGAACGGCCAGGGCCAGCGCGGATGCGAGGCGTAGATCAGAATCGGTGCGAGCGTGGCGCGGGCGAGGGTTGGGCTCGTCAGCAGCAGGTGGGGGAACTGCGGGTAGAACACGTCGACCGTACCGATGCAGCCGTTGGACGCGTTCTCTTTCGAGAAGTAGAGGGGCTGTCCGTTGCGATCGGCGACGAGCTTGCAGGCGGCGAAGCTCTGGCGGAAGGCATGGCAGCCGATGCGGGCGTACTTAGGTCCGCCGAGTTTCACCAGGTCGGCCGTGAACTCGGCGTCGAAGGCGTCGAGACGGGAAAGAATTCCCGCTCGTTCGGCCTCGGCCCGGGCGAGCATGTCCGTGAAGGAGAGTCCGTTCCGGCGCCACCACGCGTCCAGGTCGTCGCCGAAGAACTGGATCGACTTCACATCGTCGTAGGCGAGCAGGAAATGCGCCTCGTCGTTTGCGGGCGCGGACGGGCCGACCAGCCAGGCGAACCCCCAGTTGCAGCGGCAACGGTCGCCGCTTTCGGAAAGGGGGAACTGGTCCGCACGGCCAATCGAGACGGCCGGAAGACCCGCAACCGTGCAGGTGTTCGTCACCATTTCGGCCGAATCGTCGTCCGTGGCCAGGGCCGGTGAGA
Source organism: Kiritimatiellia bacterium (assembly GCA_016302985.1). Taxonomy (GTDB): domain Bacteria; phylum Verrucomicrobiota; class Kiritimatiellia; order RFP12; family UBA1067; genus RUG572. Next base: position 9,554 of record JAEDMN010000113.1, read on the forward strand.
TCGAAGCCTGCAGTTTCCATGACTTCGCGCCCTTCACGCGCGCCGTCACATAGGTCACGGGGCGCGAGAATACATCCAGGTTTTCCGGAAGCTTCGGCGTCGACCAGACGAGTTCGACCTGGCGGCCGTCCTCCGCAAAGGTATAGACCGTCTGGGTCGGACGGACCTCGACGCCGGTCTGCGGCAGCGGCGGCAGCCGCTTCGGCTCCGCACCGCAGAGGCGCCAGGTCCTGCCATCCAGCTCAATCGTGATGGAAATCGGCTGCCTCGCACCCGACCAGTGCGTCGTCTCGGCGTCCGTCAGGCGGTTCGCCGCGCTCCAGACGCTGAAAAAAGGATCGCATTGCACCAACGGAACGGCCGGCGGACGAAAGGCCAGCAGCACACAGGGAATCAAGCACGCACCAAGAACTAGTTTCATGCTGCGGATTATAGCATAAATGCTTGAGTCTGGGGCAAAAAACAGAAAGCCGTCCCGCGTCACGGGACGGCCCTGCAGGTTCAGAAGAACCTTTGAATAAAGAAAAAAGCCGGCGGCGCCCTACTCTCGCACGGACGAGTTCCGCACTACCCT
>JAEDMN010000364.1 GCA_016302985.1 Kiritimatiellia bacterium
GGCGCGCAGTTCAACGCGACGCTGAGCGACCGCCACACGGTCGAACTGCTGAAGACGCAGGCGCTGGGGCCGGTCGAGCACGTCTACTACTTTTCCACGCGCAAGGGACTTTCCCGCCGGCGCCGCGAGCTGCCGGTGGCCGCGCCCGTGCCGGGGACGCTGAACTGGGACCTCTGGCTCGGCACGGCCGCGGTGCGTCCCTACGCCCCGAAGGTCTACCATCCGCTGATCTGGCGCATCTGGCGCGACCTGGGCTCCGGCTGGATCGGGGACATCGGCTGCCACCTCATGTCCGCCGTCTGGCGCGGCATGGAGCTGAACGACCTCGCGCCCATCGACGTCTTCGCGGAGACGCAGACGGACGCCGACCCCGCGGTAAAGGACCTCGTGTGGCCGACGGCCGCGCACATCGTCTGGCACATGCCCGGCGTGAAGGCCTCGGACGGCAAGCCGTTCACGATGGAGTGGTTCGACGGCTGCAGCGACGCCGACCTGCTGGCGCCCGCGCAGTTCCGTCCGCCGGCCGAGATCGACGCCTCCTTCGCCCAGACGCCCGCCAAGCAGCGGCCCTACGAGGGCAAGGCGGTCAAGTGCCGCGACGGCTGGATCCTGCAGCCGCACGCGAGCGCCGCGGCGTTCATCCGTCGCAACGACGGCGCGCCCATGAAGGCGCCGAAGCTGCCGAAGTGCCCGTCGCACTTCCACGAGTTCATCGACAGCTGCCTCGAGGGCCGCAAGGCCGCCGCCGACTTCGGCTGGGCGACGCACATGATGGACACGATCCTCGTCGGCCAGATCGCCGAACGCCTGCCGGGCGCGAAGCTCACCTGGAACGCGCAGAAGCGCGCCTTCGGCAACGCCGCCGCGGACGCGTTCCTCACGCGTCCCTACCGCGCCGGCTGGGAGGTTCCGGGGTTGGCCTAGGGTACGGGGCGTCTCGCCCCGGAGGATGAAGGTGCCGGGAGGATCGTCATGAAGACATCATGCTCTGTTTGGGCCGTGCTGGCGGCCGCGGGCCTGTGCGCGGCGGCGTCGAAGGACGGCCCGGGCACGTACTACGTGCCGCCGGCCGGGACGGCGAACGTCACGTCCTCCGCGGCGAAGCCGACGAACGCCGTCGCGCGCCGCACCATTGCGTTCCTCGGCGGATCCATCACCGAGATGAACGGATTTCGTCCGCGCGTCATGGCGCAGCTGCGCGCGAAGTATCCGCAGGTCGACTTCGTCGAGATCGCGAGCGGACTCTCCTCGACCTGCTCCGACGTCGCGGCGTTCCGCTTCAAGGAGGATGTCCTCGCGCACGGCACGCCCGACCTGCTGATCGTGGATGCGGCGGTAAACGACGACCAGGACGGGCATTTCACGCGCGCGCACAGCATCCGCGGCATGGAGGGCGTGGTCCGCCAGGCGCTGAAGGCGAATCCCGCGATGAAGGTCGTCGTCGCGCTCTTCGTCAACCGCGGCCAGTTCGACATGCTGTCCAAGGGACTGGTTCCGCTGCCGTACGAGGCCCACCGCGCGGTGGCCGTGCGCTACGGGGCCGCTGTCGCCGATGTCGGGTCCGCGCTCGCGTCCGCCGCGAAGGCGGGCACGTTCTCGTGGGAGAAGTACCGCGACTGCCACCCGTCGCCGGAAGGCTGCGACTTCGCCGCGGACGTGGTCATGAAGTCCGTCGCGACGGTCTTCGATCCGCTTGCGAAGCCCGTGGCGCGGACGTTGCCGGCGCCGCTGGATGCGGGATCGTACGGGGCCGCCGCCTACGTGCCGTTCGCGTCCGTGAAGAAGGACGCCGGCTGGTCCGTCTCGAAGCCGGACTGGTCGAAGGTGCCGGGCTCGAAGCGCGGCTACTTCGCGCAGGGCGAGGCCCTGTGGTCCGTGACGCCGGGCGCCGTCTGCGAGATCGCGTTCACGGGCACGGCGCTCGCCGCCGTGCTGACGGCGGGTCCCGATGCCGGCGCGCTCGAGATCTCGCTCGACGGCGGTCCCTGGACGCGTCAGGAGCTCTACATGCCCTACAGCAAAGGACTGAACTACCCCTATGCCCGCATGCTGGCGGACGACCTCGCGGCCGGTCCGCACGTGGCGAGGCTCCGCGTGGCGCAGACCA
>JAEDMN010000114.1 GCA_016302985.1 Kiritimatiellia bacterium
GGCTTCGGATTTCGCTTCGGAACGATTCGAAGGGAAGACGGCGGAGGCGGCGGGCCTGGTCCTGCGGGGCTTCGGATTTCGCTTCGGAACGGTCCGTAATGAGAGTTGGGGATGGTAGCGTGAGTGGAAGGGAATCCGACGGGGACGCATGGTAGCCGCTACTCGCATTCGTCTCCATCCACCCCTTCCCTGCGGGACGACATTCTGCCACAATGCACGCGTCAACCGCCCGGCGACTCCGAAAGGCGCGCTTGAGTGAATGCAATGGGGCAGGATCTCTTCGGGTGGACACATGGAACAACACGCAACCCGTGTGCGCTTCCCTCCCGGGAAGCCGTCGCCCACGCCCTCGACGACATGCACCGCGCCTGCGGCGGAGGCGACATCCCCGCCCGTCTCGTTCGTACGACGGCGCGCAGCCTGCGGCTGAGCACGGTGGAGTTCGCCGAAGCAGCTGCCCGGCTCAACCGTCCCTTCTGCACGAACCACGTGCGGTAGGACGTCCTGACTCAACGCAAACGTCCGTGCGCCATCGGGCGCACGGACGTTCCGCCTAAGCCGTTTCGCGGTCGAAGGTCGCGAGAACCCACATGTTCTCGCTCGCCGCGTTCAGAAGGTAGACGCGGTATCGGTCTCCGCCAGGGAAGACCTTCACGACGACGTGAACGCCTTCGGCCGTCTGCATCGGGATGTTGGACATGAACGGACGCCCGTTGTACATCATCGCCTGGCGCGCGGGCATGAGGTTCGGGATGATGAGCGGCTTGCGTCCGTCGTGGATCTCGGACGACGCCATGCGGTTCATCGTCACGTCGCTGACCTGTCCGGGGCACCAGATGCACGAGACGTAGGTCTGCGCCTTCACCTGGCGGACGAACGCCTCGCCCATCGCGTCGCTGCAGCCATGGTGGTTCATCTTGCAGAGCGTGACCGGTCCCGCCACCTTGCCGACCAGCTCGTCGTAGTCGTACGCCGAACCGTCCGAATTCAGGAACTTTCCGCTCACGTCGCCGCCCGTGAAGAAGCTGAACTTCCCGTACTTGTAGAGATATGCCGCGGAGAGGCTGTTCGCGCTCGGCCGGAACGACGGCTTGACCTTCAGGCTGTCGCCGGCGCAATCGCGCACGCCGTCCTTGCCGTCCCAGACGCGTCCGTTCGCGCAGAGCGTGCGCACGGAGAAGTCCGGGTACTTCGCGGGATCGCGCTGGAGCGCGATCTGATTGAGCGCGCCGGGCTGCAGACCGATGGACACGAGGCCGTTCGCCCGCTGTCCCTCGACCCACTCCGTGAGAAGCTTGAACGAGCTGTCGCCCGTCCTGTACCTGCCCCATTCCGGGTACTCGTGGTCAATGTGGCACTTGACCTTGAAGTCCTCGGCGACGCAGAGGAAACCGTTCACCTTGCGGCCGTCCGGCAACGTCCTGAAACGGAAGTCCGCCTCGGGACGGCGTGGTTTGTCGTAGGAGGAATGGCCGATGTGGTCCGAATGCCAGTGCGAGAAGACGGCGTAGTCGAGCGTCTTCTCGGGGTACATCTTCTGAATGTAGCGGCTCGTCCACTCGCCGCCCAGCAGCTTCGCGTGCGGCAGCAGCGGGATGTGGCGAAGGTCGCGGGGACGGTAGAACTCGCCCACGTCGTTCAGCACGGCCGTGCCGTCCGGCAGGCGGAAGAAGCAGTTCTCCCCGCACCCCGTGTAGATGAAATGGAGGTCGAGCTCGCCCGGATTCCAGCCAGGGAACTTCTGCTTCTCCGCGGCGCACAAGCGAAAACCCGGTACGGACGCGAACAGCGCGAGCAAGGACTGCGAAAGAAACGAACGGCGGGTGGACTGCATGCTGTTGACTCCTTTTCAACTTCGATCCCATTGACTACGGGGCGATGGGACATCGGCCCCGACCAGGGGCATCGCCCCTACCATGGGTGAACCTCGACGCCCCAGCAGGTGCCGGGGGCGAAAGTGAACGGCTTCTCCAGGTCCGCGGCGGACAACGGCGTCTGCCGGCCCTCCTCGTCGACTCGCGTCAGCATGGCGCGGGCGGGATCGACGCCGAGATCGGCCCAGTCGACCGCGAGGCGCGACGTGACGGTCTCCGAGTTGGAGAAATTGGTGAAGTAGATGAACGCCCCCACGACCCGTCCAGTCTTCCAGATACGGTTGCCCGCGGCATCGTACGCGTAGTCGAGCGTGCGGCGCGCACCCGTCTGGACGACCGGCATGCGGGTCGGACGCTTCCGGCCGAAGATGTCCCAGGTCTCGTCCCAGACGGGCACGGAATCCAGCAACCGCGGCGGACGCCGCATCTCGCCCTTGTAGAACCAGGGCGCGAGATGGTGGCGGAAGCGCGTGCAGACGCGCAGATAGTCCTTCAACCCGGGCTCGCGGCAGAAGGCCGCCGGCATCCAGCCGATCAGCTCGCCGTCCGCAAGCGTGTTCGCGAGCTTCATGCGCATCTGCCGCACGCCCTTCGCGCCCTGCACGTACGACCGGCAGTAGACGTTCACCGCGCCGGAATAGCAGATCTCGAAAGCCGGCACCGTGTCCATGCCGCCCTCGACGTTCCAGCAGACGAAGGCGTCGATCTGGTCGAAGGTGTGCTCGCCATTGCCCTCCGTGGCGAAGAAGACCGGCTTCGTGCAGCGGGCGCGCGCATCCGCGAGCAGCCGTCGGTAGCCCTCCTGCCACCAGCTGCCGCCGCCGAAGGGATGTCCGTGCGCGGGATTGCGGCAGTCGATGGTCGAGAACGCGCCGACCTGGTCCATGTAGTAGCCGTCCAGCCCCGCGCCGTTGACAACCTTGTCGCAGTTCTCGCCGACCTTGTCATGCCAGACCTGGGAGGCGGGGCACATCGGCGCGAAGACGACGCGCTCGCCATTCGTCTCCACGGACCTGTACCGCTCCGTGTAGAAGCTTCCGTCCCGCTTGAGGCAGGCTCCCTTCGCTCCGATGGATGAAAACAGCCAATCCTCGATGCCGCGGTCGTGCATGTCCCAGATGTGGCCGTTCGTATACGGCACCGCGTGCGCGCCCAGCGCCTGGATCGCGCGGACACCCTCCTCGAAGCCGGGCTTCGCGGGGAAGTAGTGCGGATAGTCGTTGTCGAACGGGATCTGGTGCCAGTGGTACCAGTGCGCCATCACCGGCACGTCCAGGAAGTCCTGGCAGGTCTTCACGTCCGCCACCGCGTTGCTCGCGAGGCCGTAGGTGCGGACGATGTAGCCGAGTTCCTTGAACCACTTCGGCGTCGAGACGCGCCCCTCCGGTCCCATCTTCGGGTACCAGGCGGCGTGTTCGCGCGCCCAGTCGCGATAGACGAGCGCCGCGTCGTACCAGTCGCCCTTCAAGGGGCGCCACGCGATCGCGCCAGACATCGTGCTTTCCGCGCCGGGGCACCTGCCGTCCCACGCCAGCCGGTGCGTCACGGCGAGCCGCACGCCCGACCGCCCCGAATCCCCCGTCAGCGCAACGTACTTCGCGCCGCCGCGCGGATCGTGCGCGCCGACGTAGAAGCCCGTCCCCGCCGTCTCGTCCCAGACCGCCTCCCAGGGCATCGCGCAGTGCATCGAGGGATAGGACCCGCGGCGCCTGACCGCGTCCGAGCACGGATTGGCCTCGACGTTGCCCATGCAGCCCGGATACAATGCGCGCATGCCGGCACCGGAGGAGCAGAACTCGAGTGCGCCGACCGTCGCCTCTGCGAACGCGTAGGCATCGGAACCGCTCGTGCCGAAGAACGTCCAGTCCAGTCCGACGCGGGACGCGTCGGATACGTCGTCGGGGCGTCCCGCCCCGCATGCGACGGTCACACGCAGGTCCGCGAGCTCGGGATGAGCCTTCGGGCCGGCGAAGGTCCAGGAGCGTCCGTCCGAAGCGGTCTGGACAGACGTCCAGGCGTCGGACGAGGAGAGCTCCGTCCGCGCGCCCGTCTGCACGTTCTCGACACCCAGAGTGAAGAGCCGCTGCGGACCGAACGCGACCAGCGCGCCATCCACACGCACGGAGCGAATCTCCACACGCGCCCCTCCCAGCACGCCGACGCGGAGCTCGAGCGCGCCCTCCCTCACGGTGGTCACGTCCTCGCCCGGACGCACCTTGTCCACGGCCGCGAACAAGTCGAGGCGGCGGAGGCCGCCGGGCGCGCGCAGCGGCGGCTCGGCGTCCAGCGCCTGCGCGGGACGGTCCGCCGCGCCGAAGCGGAAGAACGCCGTGCGCGTCACGGGCGAGCCCGACCAGGGCGCGCCATAGGAGGAGCCGTTGGACGCGTGCAGGTAGACGATCTTCCGGTTCGTGTCCACGAAGCAGGCCGTCTCGCCCGAGTAGACGGCGGCGAAGTCGCGTCCGTCCACGACGGCGCTCCAGAACCGGCTCGTGCGGCGCACGCTCGACCCCGTCGACGGCATGTCCTGCAGCTCGACGGATTTTCCGCCGCCGACCACGCTCTGTGCGAAGGTTCCGAACGGGAACTCGAGGATGCCCGCCTGCAGCTCGTCCCAGGTGCCGGGGTTCGCCTCGGCGAACGACATCCGCACCATCACCCACCCGGGGGCGTCGTTCGGGAAGATCCAGTCGTAGGTCGCCCGTGGACGCGCGTCGCATGTCCGACCCCGGCCCATCGCGAACTCGCCCGACGTGCGGACATGGCGGAAGAGCGGTCCGGTCCCGAAGTCAAGAACCTCCCCTTTCGGCGCGTTTCGCAGCATCCAGACGCCGGCGAGCCCCTGGTCGTTGCCGGCGGCGTAGACGCGATCATACCAGGAGACGCGGTCGCACGACTTGCCGTCCGCCCAGTCGATCCGATGCGGGAGCCCCCCCATCTTCCCGGCGTCGAAGTGCACCGCGCACGCGGCGTTGCTCACGACGAGCGCCGGGGCGGGACGCCCCGGACACGACGCCCCGCCCTCTCGCGCCATTTCGACGCGGAGCGCCGCCCCGCGCGCCTTCGCGACCAGCTCCGGGGACAGCCGCACGACGCAGAGGTCCGCGCCACGGACTTCCTGGCAGGTCACGGGCTGGCCATCGATGCGGACCGCAAGGAGGCCGTCCCCGTGGGCCGACTTCGGCACCGAAAGCCGGACGATTCCCGATTCGGGGACGTCCCAGATCTCGCAGACGGGTTCGGCGGCGCCGGCCAGGCCGACGACGCCGAACAGCACACCCAGCAGACTCCGCATGCCCCGTTCCTATCGGACAAGCAGGGTGGTCGCCAGCGAGCCGCCGACGCGCAGCACGCCCGCGCCCGCGAAGAGGTCGTCGCGGACCGTCTGGGCGCCGGAGGCGGAGGAGCCGTAGATGCCGCTGCGCTGCTTCACGCCGTCGACCCACAGCTCCGCGACCTTGACCTTCACGCCGGGGTTGAGCACCATCTTTCCGAACTTGCCGTCCGTCTGCACGAAGCGCGCGACCGCCTCGGGATTGACGGCCTCCGAATGCTCGAACACCATCTGGCCGCCCTTCACGACGAGGGCGGACGCGTTCGGCCACTTGCCGCCCCAGAGCCCGTCCTCCTTGCGCGGCGCGGCGAACTTGAGGATGCCCGACGTGACCTGCACCGTGCCCGTCGAGGAGCTCGTGTTGCGGAGGACGAACGGGTAGGTGCCGGCCCAGCGGACCATGTCCACGCCGGCCGCGCCCACCCACTGGACGAAGTTCGTGATCGTCTTGCCGGGGTTGCTGTCGACGACGTGGTTGCCGCCCGAGATGCGCATGAACGCGGGCGTGTCGCTCGTCACCTTCGCGCCGTTCCGGCTCGTGGTCTCGCAGCAGAGAATGGACAGCGCCTGGTCGTTGCCGTGCAGGTCGATCACGCCCGTGTTCTCGAGCTGCACGAGGCGGTTCGCGTTGCGTCCGTCGAGCGCGTAGGGGACGAGCGTGTGGATGGTTCCGCGCACCGACCCGCAGGAGGCGCCGACGCTGTTGTTCGCCGCGTGGAGGTAGACCGTCGAGGTCGCCTGCTCGAGCTGGAGGCGGTCGCCGCCGCTCAGCGGCTGCCAGACGTGGTGCGTGCCGTTCGGGAAGTGGTGGTTGAGCGCGGCGTGCATGACGCCGTACCAGTTGACCGTCGTGGACTGCGGGCACGTGTAGCGCCAGTGGCAGGGCCAGGAGTTGCCGACGCAGCCCTTGCTGCTCGTCTCCATGCGCCCGTGGAAGTTGACCGTGCAGTCCGGCGGCAGCTCCATGAAGTTGCCCCACTCGCCGCACTTGTAGTAGTGGAACGTCAGGTTGCGGTGGACGTTGATCTCCGTCCGCCCCGCCGCGGGCTTCAGGCGCAGCTTGCCCTTGTTGCCGCTCGAATTCTGCATCTCGAAGGTCGTCGTGCCGGCGCCGCCCAGCGCGTCGTCGCCCGTCGCCTCCAGCCAGCCGTTCGAGACGACCATGTTGCCCGTGAACGACTTGCCGCCGTCCAGGGCGAGCACGCCGTTGTCCGCGTTGTTCACGTACCAGGTCGCGCCGCCGACGAAGTTGACGCCGTCGCCCGGCAGCGTGACCGTGTCCCCGGCCCTGACCCTCCAGACCTGGCTGCCCGCGAGGAGCGTCGGCCAGCCGAAGACGTAGGTCGCGCCCGCGCCCGGGGTGTCCACGCCGCCCGCGCCCAGCGTGACGGAGGCGCCTTCGCCGGCCTCGAGCGCGAAGCCGGCTCCCGTCAGGTGCGCGCCGAACCAGTTCGTGTGCACGCCCGCCGCGAGGGACTTCGGATGGTCGTCGTCGTTCGTCCACCACGCGTCCTGCACCGGCAGGCCCGTGTTCACGAGCACGTAGCCGTCGCCCTCGACCCAGTCGCAGGTCTCGCTGGTGTAGACGCCGTCGGGGACCACCGCGCCGGCGCAGGTCGCGGAGCCGAAGGAGATCGCCCCGCCGTCCACGGAAATGCGGGACGTCGCGTCCTCGCGCACGAGCGCCGCCGCGCAGAAGCTCCCGCCCGCGCCGCGCCGGACCTCGAAACGCGTGCCCGCCGCCAGCTGCAGCTTCGCGAGCTGGGAGAACGTGGCCCCCTGTTCGAGCCGCACCGTGCCGTTCGAGACGACCAAGTTGCCGGTCGTCGTCGAGACGGCGTTCGAGAAGACGAACACGTTGTCCGAGGAGGACGGGTTCCAGATCATGCCGCACCCGCCAAGCAGACGGCCGCCGAAGCCCATCGGGTTCAGGCCGGGCGTGCCGTTCATCCGCAGCGTGACGGTCCTGCCGGAATCGCAGGTGAACGCGTGGTTCGGCGCGGGCGTGGCCGGGGCCTCGCGCAGCGTGACGTCCAGCAGCTCCAGGTCGTGCGTGCCGATGGAGAACGTGACGCCGGAGGACGTCCCGTCGTCCGCGAACGTGAGCTCATGGCCGGCCGGGAACATCTGCGCGTCGAGCGCCTTGCCGCCGTAGCCCGTGATGTTGAAGCGAAGGGTGCCCGCCTCGAGACGGGACTTCTTCCAGGTCGCGCGCTTGTCGTGGGCCCAGTTGCTGGAGTCCTGGAACGCGAGCGTGCCGCTGCCTCGCTTGACCATCGTCGCGGCCCCGCCGTCGTTCTGGTCGAAGTAGCGCTGGAAATTGATCTGGGACGTGCCGGGGAGACACACAGGAAATTCCTCGGAACCGTAGATGATGATGCCGCAGTACCACGAGACCGAACCGCTCGTCACCGAATTGGTGAGGCCGAGTCCGCCGGATTGGATCCAGATCTGGCCCTGGTTCATGGCCGCCATCGCCTTGCGGTACCAGATGCCGCCGAGCCGCACGCCCTGGGCCGTCGGCTGGGCCGTCGTCTGGTCGGACCGGTCGTAGACGAGCACGTCGCCCTGGGCTGGCTTCTTGTTCACGCCCGCCTCGGTCTTCCAGTTGTCGGCGGAGTAGACGTAGTTGCCGAACTTCGCGTCCTTGCTCGTGCCGCTCGGCGTGTAGATCAGGTTCTCGGCTGGCAGCGCGAGGCCCGCGGCGCAGGCCGCCGGGAGAATCAGCTTGTGGATGTTCATGGACGTGCTCCTTTCGTCTAGCGGACGGAAACGACGGGACGGGACGGCAGGCCAATCTGCTCGACCGGGATGCGGGGGAAGGACGGGAACGCGGCCCGGAAGGCCGGCGTGTCCTGCAGTTTCACGGGGTCGGCGGCCGCCACCGCGAGCGCGGCGTCGTCGCGGACCTCGAGCTTGGCGCGCAGCACGGCGTTCGTCTGCGGGTAGTCGCGGCGGTCGTGCGGATCCTTCGGATTCACGGAGACGTTGCCACGGTTCGGCGCGCGCTCCTGCAGGAACTTCGTCGCGTGGCCCCAGCTGCTGAAGTAGTGGCCGCAGTTCACGGCGACGTTGCTCACGTACTCGGTGCCGATCGGCAGGAGCGGCTCCTTGTCCATAACGCCGATGAGCTGCGGATAGCGGGACGCCCAGGGCGCGTTCGTGTAGGCCATCGCCTCGATCTTCGCGAGCAGGTCCCAGCCGTCCTTGCGTCCGGAGCCCGGCTTCGCGCGCTGGAGGCCGCGCGTGTCGAAGTGGGCGGCCGTCGTGCAGTCGACGACGAGGTTGTGCGTCCACTTGTTGTCGCGGCCGCCGCCCGTGAACATCGCGCGGCCGGCCTTGTAGAAGAGGTTGCCGTAGATCGTCTCGCCCGAATCGCAGTCGTCCAGGTAGATGCCCTCGACCATGACGTCCTTCTTGAGCGCCTCGCAGCCGCTGGGGCGTCCCTGCGCCTCGCGCAGCGCGACGCCGTCCTTGCCGAAGTGGTGCAGGTAGTTCCAGCGGACCACGTTGCCGCGGCTGCCCCAGTCGCGCCCCGTGTACATGCCGCCGCCGTCACCCGCCTCGAGCATCGAGCACTCGATCTCGTTGTACTGGATGAGATGTTCGTTGCCGCCGTACCCGACCGTGAGGTACGGCGTGTCGTGCAGGTAGTTGCGCTCCACGAGGATGCCGCAGCCGTCGAAGCGCAGGCACGGACCCGAAATGCGCGCAAGGCGGCCGCAGTAGCCGATGTCGTTGCCGCGGACGACGTGGTTGCACTTCGTCAGGGACTTGCGGTCCCCGCCCCAGACATAGAGGCCCGTGGAGCCGATCTGCGCGATGCGGCAGTTCTCGACGGCGCAGTCCGCGCCGCCGGTCAGGCGCACGCCGTCCTGCGACAGCCACGCGACGTCGAGTCCGTCCAGGCGCAGGCGCGTGCAGCCGCTGGCCTCGACGGCGAGGCGCGTCGAATAGCGGAACGAGATTCCCTTCACCACGACGTCGGAGGCGCCGACGACGCGCAGCAGCGGCGCCTTGGCGACGGAGAGCGTGACATCCGCGAGCCCCGCGTCCGTCGGATAGAAGTAGAGCGTGCGCGTCTCGCGGTCCACGTACCACTCGCCCGGCGCGTCCAGCTCCTCGAGCATGTTGTAGGCAAAATAGCGCACCTTCGCCTGATGCCACTTGCCGGCCTTGCCGAGACCGTAGGTGTGGACGCCCTCCATCGTGACCGTCTTCTTCTCCCGGTCGATCTTCGCGACGCGCAGCGTGTCGCTCGCCCAGTCGTAGCACCAGAAGCCGAAGAGGTAGACGCCCTTCTCGACGTTCCAGCGGGCCATTGCGGGGTCGAGGCACTCGAACGTGCCCCCGCGCACGCCGAACTCCCATTCGCCCGTCTTCGGGTCGATGGGCTTCACGCCGCGGTCGACGACGTTCGTGATCTCGAGCCAGCCCTGGTTGGGATAGCGCGCGATCGTCATCGCCTTTCCGGAGGAGACGAGCTCCATCTCGGTCCAGCGGTTGAACTTGGCCGGCAGCGGTGGCAGGCGGTCGATGCCGAACTTCGCGAGGTCGCACGCCACGACCTTGTCGCGCACGGCGGGCTGCAGGCATTCGCGGGCGGCGCCCGCGACGGGCGCGAAATCCTCCGGCGCGAGACGGCAGCAGCCCGTGAACGTGGCGCCGCCCTTCGCCGCGCGCCAGATGACCGGCGCCGCGGGAGAGAGCCCCCCGTCCTCCTTCGTCAGGTCGAGAATCGTCGCCTTCGTCGTGTCGAAGCGGCCGGCGAGCTCGACCGCCACGCCGCCGGACGGGAAAGCGCCCGTCTTCTTCAGCGCCCGCACCGCGTCGCGCGCGCGCGCCGGCGTGGCGAACGGC
>JAEDMN010000005.1 GCA_016302985.1 Kiritimatiellia bacterium
ACGAAACGGCATTGCGGCCCGATTTAGAAATGGTATACTATTCGTCACATTTCGAACGAAGAAGAGGTACACGATGGCCTATCTTGACATGTTGTGCGCGGTTTCGCCGCTGGATGGACGTTATGGCTCCAAGGTTGAGGAGCTGCGCGACGTCTTCTCCGAATACGGCCTGGTGAAGCGCCGCGTGGCGGTGGAGTGCGCGTGGCTGGCGGCGCTCTGCGCGAGTCCCGAGCTGCCCGAGTGCCCCGCGCTGACGGCGGACGAGGCGAAGGCGCTGCAGGCGATCGCGGACGGCTTCTCCGTGGCGGACGCCCAGCGCGTGAAGGACATCGAGAAGACGACGAACCACGACGTCAAGGCGGTCGAGTACTTCATCAAGGAGAAGATCAAGGGCACGTCGCTCGAAGGGCGTGGCGAATTCGTCCATTTCTCCTGCACGAGCGAGGACATCAACAACATGAGCCACGCGCTCATGCTCCGCGACGGCCTGAAGGCGCTGCGCGCCGCGCAGAACGAGGTTACGGACGCGATCGCCGCGATGGCGCACGCGTTCGCGGCCGTCCCGATGCTCGCGCACACGCACGGCCAGCCCGCCTCCCCGACGACGCTCGGCAAGGAGCTCGCGGTGGTCGCGGCGCGCCTGCGCCGCCAGCAGGACGAGATCGACCGCATCGTGCTGCCCGCGAAGATGAACGGGGCCGTCGGCAACTTCAACGCGCACCTCTCCGCCTATCCGGACGTCGACTGGGAGGCGCTCGCGCGCGGCGTGATCGAGGGCTTCGGCCTGCGCCAGAACCGTCTCACGATCCAGATCGAGCCGCACGACGGCATGGCGGAGCTTTTCGACGCGATCCAGCGCTGGAACACGGTTCTGATCGACTTCGACCGCGACGTGTGGACGTACGTCTCGATGGGCTACTTCAAGCAGAAGACGGTGAAGGGCGAGATCGGCTCGTCCACGATGCCGCACAAGGTCAACCCCATCGATTTCGAGAACTCGGAGGGCAACCTCGGCCTCGCGAACGCGATGCTCGGCTTCCTCGCGCGCAAGCTGCCGATCAGCCGCATGCAGCGCGACCTCACGGACTCGACGGTGCTGCGCAACATGGGCGTCGGCTTCGGCTACGCGCTCGTGGCGGTGAAGTCCACGCTCAAGGGCCTCGGCAAGCTGCAGCTCAATCAGGACCGCCTGGCGGAAGACCTCGACCACAACTGGGAGGTGCTCGCGGAGCCCATCCAGACCGTGATGCGCAAGGTCGGCATGGCGAACCCGTACGAGCGTCTGAAGGAGCTCACCCGCGGCCGCCGCGTGACGGCCGAGATCATGAAGGAGTTCGTCGGCGGGCTGGAACTGCCCGAGGCGGACAGGAAGCGTCTCCTCGAGATGACGCCGGCGACTTACGTGGGCATGGCGGAGAAGCTCGCCGCCCTCGTGTGATAGAACCAAACAAAAGGAGAAAAAAATGAAGATGCTGATGATTGCCGCCGCCGTGTGCGGTCTTGCGTTCATGACGGGCTGCCAGAAGGAAGAGACGCCGGCCGAGAAGGCCCAGGCCTCCCTCCAGCAGACCGCGAATGACACGAAGAAAGCCGCCGAGGCTGCCGCGCCTGACGCGAAGAAGGCCGCGGACGCCGCCCTCAAGGACGTGAAGAAGGCCGCCGATGCTGCCGCGTCCGACGCGAAGAAGGCCGCCGACGGCCTCAAGAAGTAACATCCCCGGATGTGCTTCGAGGACGCTGGCCGGATTTTCCGACCGGCGTCCTTTTTTGCTATACTAGGAGCATGAAAAACAACCTTTTCGTCCTGTTCCTGCTGCCCGTCCTGGCGGCCGTGTCCGCGCCGCTTTCCTACGATCCCGCGAAGTGGGACGCGAACCCGCTGGACTGGCGGTTCGACGCGGCCGCGGGGACGCTGTGCGGCGGCAGCGCGAATGCGTTCGCGATCTTCGACGCGCCCCGGTGCGCGAAGATGCGCCTTTCCGCGCGCGTGACGCCGGAGTCCGCCGGCACGAACAACTGGGCCACGTGCGGCGTGTCGCTGTTCCACGACGAGTGGAACTACTGGCACGTGGCGCTCGTGCAGGCCCCGCCCGAGGCCGGCGGGCGCCGCCATTTCGAGCTCTGCGAGATGCGCGGCGGCGCCTGGCTGTCGCAGTACCAGGACAAGCTCGTCTGCACGGAGCAGCGGCAGGTCCGCGCCTGGAACTACGGCGAGACGCTGGACCTCTCCATCGAAAGCACGCCGGAGGGCATCCGCGGCGAAGTCCGCGACGCGACGGGCGCGCGCATCTGGTCCATGCGCTACGCGTTCCCCGCGCCCGCGGCGGACGGCACGGTGCGCGCCGTGACCTGCGGCCGGCCGGCGCTTCACGTCAACGGCGGCTTCCGGGGCGTCTTCGCGAAGCTGGACGCGGACTGCGCGGAGCCCCGTCCCGTGTCCTCGGCCTTCCCGGCCTACACGGGGGACATCTTCGTGCCGGACGTGAAGGAGTCGGCGACGGGCTTCTTCCGCGTCGTCGAGAAGGACGGTCGCTGGTGGGTGATCGATCCGCTCGGGCGCGGCACGGTGCTGCTTGGCGTCGACCACGTCACCTACTGGGGCCACCACAGCCAGCGCGCGCACGTCAGTCACCACCACGAGGTGAACAAGGTCAAGTTCCCCGACAAGCGCGACTGGGAGGCCGATACGCTCGGCCGCCTGAAGGCCTGGGGCTTCAATCTGCTCGGCGCCGGGTGCGACCACGCGCTCAAGCACCGTGGGCTGATCCACACCATCTTCCTCTCCATCGGCGACGGGCTCTGCGGGGAGGGCAACGACCCGGACTACTACATCTGCCCGAACGAGCACCGTCCCTGCTCGGCATTCCCGAACGTGTTCCATCCGCAGTTCGCCGCCTGGGCGGACTACAAGGCGCGCCGCCAGTGCGCGCCGAACCGCGACGACCCGTGGCTCTTCGGCTACTTCATCGACAACGAACTCGCGTGGTGGGGCCGCGGCGGCGCCGCGACGGGCCTCTTCGACGCCGTCGCGAAGCTGCCCGCGACGCACAGCGCGCGCGTCGCCCAGCAGGCGTTCCTCGCGGCACGCGGAGTGAAGGGGACGCCCTCGGCCGACGACAAGCTCGCGTTCCTGAAGCTCGCGGCCGACCGCTACTTCCGCATCTCGAGCGAGGCGATCCGGCGGCATGACCCGAACCACCTCGTGATGGGCGCGCGCTTCGCGGGCCTCGGGGGCGCGCATCCCGCGGTCTGGGAGGTCTCCGGAAAGTACTGCGACGTTGTGACCTTCAACTGCTACCCGTGGGCGGACCTCGACCGCAACGTGGTGATGACGGACCGCGGCGGGAACGCGAAGCGCGTCGTCGACGCGTTCACGGAGCAGTACGGCCACGTGAAGCGTCCGATGCTGATCACCGAGTGGAGCTTCCCCGCGCTCGACTCGGGTCTGCCGTGCACGGGCGGCGCGGGCCAGCGCTTCCAGACGCAGGCGCTGCGCACGCAGGCGACGGAGCTCTTCGCGAAGACGATGCTGTCGCTGCCGTTCCTGGTCGGATACGACTACTTCATGTGGGTGGACGAGCCGCCGGAGGGCATCAGCGACGCGTTCCCGGAGGACTCCAACTACGGCCTCATCAACGAGAAGGGCGAGGCGTATCCGGAGATCACGTCCATGTTCGCGCGGCTCCACCGGGAGGTCGGCACGTGGCTGCGCGCGGGCGCGCCCGCGGAGAAGCCTGCGCCGGCGCGGGCGGGCGGCGAGACGGCGGAGCAGGCGCTTGCGCGCCTCGCGCCCGCCGCTGCGGGGAAGACCGCGTCCGCCGTCCGCGAGGGGGACCGCTACGTGCTGCGCAACGCGTCCGGCCTCGAGCTCGCGGGCCGCATGGGGGCGCGGTACATGTTCGAGTCGGTGAAGCTGGGCGGCACGCTGCTGGGCCAGTACACGGGCATGCTGAACGACCGCGTGGACGGCGGACTCAGGTGGAACGACGCGACGAAGGTCGTCTCCGCCGAGGTGCGGACCGAGGGCGGACGCGCCGTCGCCGTGGTGGCGTCCGAGAACCGCCCCTCGGCCGGATACGGCTTCCGGCTGACGCACCGGATCGTCCTCCCCGCGGAGGGGACGCGCTTCCTCTGCGAGCTCGTCAGGGCGGAGAACATCGGCGAGAAGCCGATCGACGTGAACGCCTTCTACTTCCGCCAGTACGCCCCGTACGCGACGGACAAGAACGAGACGAAGATGAAGGTCGTGCCGAACCTCTGGAAGGCGCCGTTCCACGACGCGTGGTTCGCCCGGACGGGCGGGGCCTACTTCGGCGGCGCCACCACCGCGCCGACGGTCAGCATGTTCTGCTACCACCTGATGAGCAACGGGAAGAGCCAGCATCCGGACGCCATGTTCGCGCCGGAGAAGGAGCTGGTGCT
Organism: Kiritimatiellia bacterium; assembly: GCA_016302985.1. Lineage (GTDB taxonomy): Bacteria > Verrucomicrobiota > Kiritimatiellia > RFP12 > UBA1067 > RUG572. Next base: position 4,423 of record JAEDMN010000005.1, read on the forward strand.
GGCGCCGGGCGCCGTCTATGACCCCAAGGGGACGATGTGGATGGTCGCGCTGTGCGGCCTCGACGGCGCCGACGGCTGGAAGAAGGCGGTCGGAGAGGCGACGAAGTGAGCAGGCTGTTCGAAGTCAACGACCTGCACGTCACCTACCGCCGGCCGGGGGAGAAGCCCCTTGAGGCGGTGAAGGGCGTGAGCTTCGCCCTGGAGGAGGGCGAGACGCTCGGCATCGTGGGCGAGAGCGGCAGCGGCAAGTCGACGATTGCGAAGGCGCTCATGCTGCTGCTGCCGGCATCCGGCGGCGAGATCCTGTTCTGCGGACGCAACGTCGGGAAGTTCTCCGCCGCCGAGCGCCGGGGCTACCGCCGCGACGTGCAGATGGTGTTCCAGGACGCGGTCGGGTCGCTCAATCCGCGCATGACCATCCGCCAGGCGCTCGCGGAGGCGTTCGCCGTCTCCGGGCGCGCGGATGCGGCAGACGGTCCGCGAAAGCCCGAGGACCTGCTGGACATCGTCGGGCTCTCGCGGGCCGTGCTGGACCAGTACCCGCGCGAACTCTCGGGCGGGCAGTGCCAGCGGGCGTCCTTCGCACGGGCGCTGGCGGTGCATCCGCGCGTGCTGGTGGCGGACGAGCCCGTCTCCGCCCTCGACGTGTCGGTGCAGGCCCGCATCCTCAACCTGATGCGCGACCTGCGGCGCGGGCTCGGGCTCGCGGTGATCCTCATCGCGCACGACCTCGCGGTGGTGCGCAACGTCTGCGACCGCGTGTGCGTGATGCACAAGGGGCTGTTCGCGGACGCGGGGACGGCGGACGAGGTGTTCGCGCGTCCGACGAGCGACTACACGAAGAATCTCCTCGCGGCCGTCCCCGACGTCGCCCGCGAGTTGGCGAAGCGCATCTGAAAGAAACAAACGACGAAAGGCTGCGCGGACGATGTTGATCAAGATTCTGCTGACGCTGCTGTTCCTCTCCGTGATGGTGGGGGTGGGCCTGTACAGCCGCAAGCATTCGCGGTCGGTGGACGGCTTCGTGCTGGGCGGACGGAACGTGGGGCCGTGGTTGACGGCGTTCGCCTACGGCACGAGCTACTTCTCCGCGGTCGTGTTCGTCGGTTACGCGGGGCAGTTCGGCTGGAAGTTCGGCCTCTCCTCGGCCTGGATCGGCATCGGCAACGCGGTCATCGGCTCGCTGTTCGCCTGGCTGGTGCTCGCGCGGCGGACGCGCCTGATGACGCAGCACATCCAGAGCCGCACGATGCCGGACTTCTTCGGCACGCGGTTCGCCTCGGAGGGGCTGCGCGTGATCGCCTCGGTCATCGTCTTCGTCTTCCTCATCCCGTACACGGCGGGCGTGTACATGGGCCTCGCGCAGCTGTTCGAGATGAGCTTCGCGGTGCCGTACGCCTACTGCGCGGCGACGATGGCCGTGCTGACGGCGGTCTACGTCATCCTGGGCGGGTACAAGGCGACGGCGATCAACGACTTCATCCAGGGCATCATCATGCTCTTCGGCATCACGGCGGTGATCGTGGCGGTGCTGAACCTGAAGGGCGGCCTCGGACAGGCCGTGCAGAGCCTGGCGGCGATTCCGGCGGACAAGGCGCCGGAGGTCAACGGGCAGTTCGCGACGTGGTTCGGTCCCGACCCGTGGGCGCTGCTGGGCGTCGTGGTGCTCACCTCGCTCGGCACGTGGGGCCTGCCGCAGATGGTGGGCAAGTTCTACTCCATCACGGACGAGTCGGCGATTCGCCGGGGCACGGTGATCTCGACGCTCTTCGCGGTGGTCGTCGCGGGCGGGTGCTACTTCCTCGGCGGGTTTGGCCGCCTCTTCCCGACGCCCCCGCTGAAGGCGAACGGCCGGCTCGCGTTCGACACGATCATCCCGTCCATGCTGAGCAGCCTGCCGGACGTGCTGATCGCCCTCGTCGTGCTGCTGGTGCTCTCCGCGTCGATGTCCACGCTGGCGTCGCTCGTGCTGACGTCGTCGTCCACGATGACGCTGGACCTCATCTACCGGGACCGGAAGTCCGCCGACGGCGAGGTGGCGTCCGGCTCCATCGACGACGCGGTCGCGGCGAAGATCGAGTGGCGCAAGGTCGTGGTGATGCGCGTCCTGATCGTGTTCTTCATCGTGATCTCGCTGCTGATCGCGCTGAATCCGCCGCAGTTCATCGCGCAGCTGATGGGCATCTCGTGGGGTGCGCTCGCGGGCGCGTTCCTGGCGCCGTTCCTGCTCGGCCTCCACTGGAAGGGCGTGACCCGGGCGTCCGTCTGGGCGTGCTTCGTCTGGGGCGTGGGCCTCACGGTCGTCAACATGCTTTCGGGCAACCGGATCCTCAACCCGATCAACTGCGGCGCGCTCGCGATGCTGGGCGGCTTCGTCGTGGTGCCGGTGGTCAGCCTGCTGACGCCGAAGCTGCCGAAGGCGCACGTCGACGGCATCTTCGCGTGCTACGGGAGGAAATAGCCCCATGCGGGAGCCCGAGTCCAGGTTGTCCCGCTTCCCGTTCCCGCGGCTGTCGGGCTGGTTCCTGCTGCGCGTCGCGCTGCGGCGGGTCTAGCCGCGGCGGCGCATGACGAGCTTCGAGACGGCGACGTACGCGGCCGCGCAGACTGCGCCGCCGAGGATCACCCACACGAGATGCGCGTCGATCATCGCCTTGCCGCGGTGGACGAGCTCCTGGTAGGTGATGTCGCCGGCGGACCTGCCGAGCCCGTAGCCGGCGAGGGCGAGCACGACCGTCCAGATGCCGGCGCCGAGCCCCGTGAAGAACGCGAAGCGACCGAGCGGCATCTTCGCGAGGCCGGCGGGGATCGAGATGAGCTGCCGGATGACGGGAATCAGGCGGCAGACGAACGTGGTCGCGGCGCCGTAGCGGTTGAAGACCTCGCAGGCGCGTTCAAGCGCCTCGGGCTTCACGAAGAACCACCGGCCGTGTTTCCGGAGGAACGGTTCGCCGAGCTTCGCCGAAAGCCAGTAGTTGAAGAACGCGCCCGCGAGGGAACCGGCGAGCCCGACAAGGCAGGCCAGCACGAGGTCCGGAACCGGGGCCCGGAGCGTCAGCTCCCCGCGCGCGGCGAGGAAGCCGGCGGGAATCATCACGATTTCACTCGGGAAGGGGATGAACGAGCTTTCCACCGCCATGAAGAAGAAGATCAGGGCGTAGCCCCAGAGCGGAGCGAGGGCGGCGACGGCGTCGAGGTGTGCGGCGAGCTGGTCGAGCATGGAGGGGGTCCTAGAGGATCTGGAGGGGCAGGAAGGGGGCCCGGTCGTAGGGCCGCGGCACGGGGGTTTCGGTGGACGCGTCGCCGCAGGTCGTCTTGACGACGATTTCGCCGGGGAACTGGTCGAAGCGGCTCCAGGCGCAGACCAGGGTCCGCGCGAGGGCGAGGTCCGCGTCGGACGCGACCTTCGGGAGGATGGCCGTGGGACCGGGGACCGAGACGGGGGCGAGCACCGTGTCCGTCGGGGCGACGGCGTCGCGGAGCTTGCGGTTCTCGCGCACGTCGCGCCCGAGGATCACGCCGGTGCCGTCCGGCAGGCGGAAGCGGCGGGCGATGTTGAGGAGTTCGACGAGGCGGCGTTCGCGGAGTCCCTCGTGGTCCCTCAGGTCGCGGAGGCGGCGGCCGAAACCCTTTTCGGTCAACTTGCAGCCGCCGGCGGGGGACGGGTAGTCAACGAGGCCGAACTTCTTCGCAAGCTCCATCTGCGGCTCGCGGCGGCGGCCGGAGAGGCCGAGGAGCCTCGACCGGTCGAGGATTCCCTCCGTCTCGGGGACGGTCGGCTCGAGCAGCTGGGCGCAGAGCGGGCGCACGAGGCGCCCCTTGAGGCCGGAGCATTTCTCGACCACGCCGAGAGATTGCCTGTTCTGGGACATCGGGCGCTGGTTGAGCACCTCGCCCGTCGCGACGAAGTCGTAGCCGAGCGCCTGCATGAGCTCGCCCGCGCGCGCGATCATCCGCGCGTGGCAGTCGATGCAGGGGTTCATCGCGCCGCCGAAGCCATGGGGCGGGTTCTCGACAAGGGCGACCTCGTCGTCCGTGAAGTCGACGACATGCAGCTTGATGTTCAGCGCCGCGGCGGCCTTCCGGGCGGCATCGGAGGAGAAGAACGGCGTTTCGAAGCACACGCCCTCGACTTCGGCGCCGGCCTCGCGGAGAATGCAGACGGCGAGCTGCGAGTCAAGTCCGCCGGAAAGGAGTGAAAGTCCGCGGGCTTTTTTGCTATACTCTTGTGAATCCATGGCGTGAGAGTATACTTCATGAAGTTCGTCTTTGCAATGTTGTTCGCCGCGGCGTTCGGGGTGCGCCCGATGCCGCGCGCGGAGGGGCCGCTGGAGCCGTCCGTGCAGAACGAGGTCGACCACGCGGTCTCGCTCGCGGAGGCTTGGCTGGCGACGCGGCAGACGGACACGAATGCCGTCTCCGGCGACCTGTTCCGCACGAACGGCCTGGCGCGCGAGGCCATCGCCCTGCGCCTCGTCAGCCTGCAACGCGGCGGGGGATGGTGGCTGGTCCACACGAACGCCGCGCCGACCCGTCTCGCCGTCGAGATCCTGAAAGGACTGTGATGCATCCCGACCTGATTTCCCTCGGCTTCCTCCATGTGAAGACGTACGGCGCCTTCATGGCGCTGGGCTTCCTCGCGGCCTGGCAGGTCATCGCCTACCTCTGCCGCCGCACGGGGCGGAATCCCGAGTCGCTGTCGAACCTTCTGATGCTGATGATGGGCAGCGGCGTGCTGGGGGCCCGGCTCGCGTACGTCATCGAGCACTGGGAGGCCGAGTTCGCGCGGAACCCCGCCCTGGTTGTCCGCGTCGACCAGGGGGGCCTCATGTTCTACGGCGGCCTGATCCTCGCAATCGCCGTGTTCGTGATCTGGTGCCGCGCGAAGAAGGAGGGGCTGGTGCGGATGGCGGACCTTTTCGCGACCGTGATTCCGCTCGGGCACGCGTTCGGCCGCGTCGGTTGTTTCTTCTACGGGTGCTGCTATGGTCGTCTCTCGGACTGCGCGTGCGCGGTCTCCTTCCCGCGCGGATCGCCGGCCTGGTACGAGCAGGTCAACGCCGGGAAGCTGGCGAGCGACGCCGCGTCGGCGCTTCCGGTGTTGCCGACGCAGCTGTTCGAGGCCGCGTCCGTGCTGGGGCTGTTCGGCGTCCTCTTCCTTGTCTACCGCCGCTTCTGGGACCGCCTGCCGGGGCTTGTCACGGGTTGTTATTTCGTCGGATACGCCTGCATCCGCTTCGGAATCGAGGTGCTGCGCGGCGATCCGCGCGCGGAGGTGGGCCCGTTCTCGATCAGCCAGACGATTTCGCTCGGACTGCTTCTTGCAGGAGGGGCATTCATCATGGTTGCTTTCAGGCGCGGAAAATTGTAGAATGTACGAACCACAAGAGAAGGAAAGGTCTTTCATGAGCTGGACAAATTCATTCAGGGCTGCGGCCGCCGTTGCGACGGTCTCCGTCTTTGCCTCCGTTTCGACGTCGTTCGCGCAGGAAGAGGCTTCCGCGGACACCGAGCTGAATATCCCTTCCGCCGCTGCAGAGAAGGCCTTCGAGACACTTGTCCGCTGCGCGCGTCTCGAGGGGCGCGCCCAGGTTCTGAAGCCGCGCGCGCAGAACTGGGAGGATGCGGAGGAGGGCCGTGGCTACCCGATGGGGTCCTCCTTCCGCACGGAAGCCGATTCCACGGCCGAGTTCGCTTTCGGCCCGGCGGCCAAGGTCATGCTCGAGAAGGGCGCCGAGCTGGCGACGCACGAGGTTGAACTCGGCAGTCAGGCCCGCACCGTGGTCCTGAAGCGCGGCAAGATCCACCTCACACTCCCCCTCAAGCTCGCGGACGGGCTTTTCAAGGTTCTGGCCCCCCACTTCGCGTGCGTCAACCTGGCGGGCGAGAGCATGTTCTCCTACGAGACCACGAATGACGGGGACGAGGTCGTCGTCCGCTGCGTGACGGGCAAGCTGAAGCTCGACGGCGCCAATTTCTCGGTTCCGCGCATGGGCGCCGCCAACCAGATTCGCATCCGCACGTCGGGCGACGCGCTCTTCACGTCGATCCGGGGCGAGAGCGGCGACAGCCATGTTCTTCTCGACAAGGGCATGGTCGCTGCTCCCGACGGCGAGACGGGGGAGGTGCGCGATGTCGCGAAGACGCTCGAGTACGTCATGTCCCCGAAGTGCTCGGCGAAGATCTTCCGTCGGGTCGCTCCGGTCGGTGGCCGCATGTGCGTCTGCACGATGACGTTCAACGCCGCGGGTGAAATCGTCAACCGCTTCGCCTTCGCCGAAGGTCGTTCGAGCATCAATTCGGGCGAGCTGGTCAAGCCCGCGCCGGATGCCGCCAAGAAGGCCGCGAAGGACAAGGACGACGAAGACGCCGCCGAGACGATCGACGCGAAGTCCGCGAACGACGGGGACGAGAAGAAGGACGACGAAGGCTCCGGCAATTGATGCCGCGGGCCGCCGCATCCAAGCCTGACACGTCTAAGCACTATAAGGAACGCAAAAGTGGTCATTCATCAGTTTAACCGCCTCATCAAGAACAAGTGGGTCTGGGGTGTGTTCGCCATCGCGATTTCGGTCTTCTTCGCCTTCGACTTCCTTTTTGTCGGGCGGGATGATGAAGGGCGCTCCGCCGGAAGCGCGGGCAAGCTTGCAGGCAAGGATGTTACGGCCGTGAACTTCCGCGCGCTCGTCGACGACGCCCGCGGGTTTGGACGCAACCGCGACACGCGGTCCTCGAACGTGGAGATCAACCGGCGCGCCTGGCAGGCCGCTGCGGCGCTCTCGGTCGCGAAGGCCGCCCACCTCGAGGCCACGGACGACGAAGTCCGCGAGCAGATCGCCCGCGACCCCTCCTTCCGCGGTGAAGGCGGCGGGTTCAGCCTCCGTACCTACGAGATGCTGCTCCGCGAGAACGGCATGACGCCCGAGATGTTCGAGGCGTTCCTGAAGCGTCGCCTCACGCTCGGCAAGCTCAACCGGGTCGTCCTGGGCAGCGCCACGTGGGTTTCCCCCGCCGAGCTCGAGGGGGCGATCAACGACTACACGGACAAGTTCACGGTGCGCATCGCCGCGTTCAACGACAAGAACGCGTCCAAGGTCCAGGTTGACGACAAGATGCTCGAGACCTACTACAAGGACAACACGAACTCCCTGGCGCTCCCCGACCTTGTGACCGTCAAGTACGTGAAGTTCCAGGCCGACGCCCCGGCGCGCCTCTCGCAGTTCAAGATTTCCGAGGAGGAGATGCACGACCGCTACGACGCGACGTCGCAGCGCTTTGAGACGAAGGGCACGAACGACGTCACGGTGACGAAGAAGTTCGAGGAGGTCAAATCGATCCTCGAGAAGGAACTCCAGGTCATCGCCTCCGTTGAGGCTTATCGCACGAACCTTCTGTTCCGCGTCTATCCCCAGGACGAGAAGCTCGCCGCGGACGTGAAGACGGATCGCCTTGAGAAGATCGCGGCCGAGGAGAAGGCGAAGGTCGAGGTCTCCCGTCCGTTCGCGGTTGACGGCCGCGGCTTCGTCAAGGGCTTCATGGTCCGTGCGCGCCAGGTCGCGCCCGAGTGCGACGGCTTCGCCGAAGCTGTCGCCGAGCTCGACCCCGAGTCGCAGGATCTCCGCTACGGCGTCGTGCCGGGGACGAACTGTGTCTACCTGATTGAGCGCGCGAGCCTCGTGAAGGCCCATGTCCCGACTTTCGAGGAGTCGAAGGAGCACATTCGCGCCGATGCGCTGAAGGACGCCCAGGCCAAGTCGTTCAAGGCCGCCGTCGAGAAGGTGCGCGCTCTTGCGGCCGCCGATCTCGCGAAGGGCAAGCCGTTCGACCCCAAGATGTTCGTCGACGCGAACGTCTCGACGTCGTTGGTCTTCTCCGTTTCCTCGATGGGCTACAACGCGTTCCCGGACGCCCGCTACGTCTCCCAGCCGACGATGAAGCTCGCCAAGGGGCAGATTTCGGACTTCATCGCGACGGCCAATCCCCGCCGCGCGCTCGTCGTCTACGTCGAGAAGCGCGAGCCCGGCGATGCGGCCCAGGCCGAGATGGTGCGTGCGCAGCTGCGCGACCAGATCTGCGGCGGAGCCGCCATGTCCCTCTCCTCGGCATGGAACGAGTGGAACCTCGAGCGTCTGGGCTACGAGACGACCGCCATTTCCTCGGTTGCGGCCAGCGATGAAGCTCTCGATTCTGAAGAGTGACCCCTCGGCGCAGCTGCCGACCTACGCCCATCCCGGTGATGCCGGGATGGACGTTCGTTCTATTGAGGAGCTCGTGATTCCACCGGGCGGGCGGGCGCTCGTTCACACGGGACTGATCTTTCTTCTTCCGCCGAATGCGGAGGCGCAGGTGCGGCCCCGCTCGGGGCTCGCCCTGAAGCACGGCGTCACGGTCCTCAACGCGCCTGGGACGATCGACTCGGGCTATCGGGGCGAAGTGGGTGTCGTGCTGGCGAACTTCGGCACGGAACCCTTTCGCGTCGAGAAGGGCATGAAGGTCGCCCAGGTCGTCGTTGCGCCGGTTGAGCAGGCCGAGATCGTTGAGGTTTTCGAAGCGGACGAGACCGTCCGCGGAACCGGGGGCTTCGGCTCGACCGGAATCTAAGTCCCCCTTTACATTCAATATCCAATCAGAAGCAAGCCATGGTTCTCGACATCGTCAAATATGGTTCCCCCGTCCTCCGCGAGACGACGAGTCCCGTTCCGTCCATCACCCCCGAGCTGCGGAAGCTGGCGGAGGACATGGTCGAGACTATGCACAAGGCACGCGGCGTCGGACTGGCCGCGCCCCAGGTCGGCCGGCTTGAGTCCATGTGCGTCATCGACGTGCCGCTTGACTGCGAAGACGATGACGAGACCCGTGCGTTCAACGCCTCCGTCGAGATGCCCCTCGTGATGTTCAATCCGGTGATTGTTGCGACGGAGGGTTCGCAGGATGGGAAGGAGGGCTGCCTCAGCCTTCCGAACATGAGCGCGCCGGTCATTCGCGCGGCCCAGGTGACCTGTCAGTACCTGGACCCCGCCGGCCTTCCCCAGATGGTCACGGCCCGTGGGTTCCTCGCGCGCGCCCTGCTCCACGAGACAGACCATCTCAACGGCGTGCTCTATGTCGACCACCTCAGCGCGGTTGACAAGCTCGCGATGGCCAAGAAGCTGCAGAAGCTTGCAAAGAAGAACGGCGGAAACCTGTAGCATCAGGCCTTGACTCGGCACGATGGGCGAATGCTTTTAAACGTCCGTACAGTACAGGTTGGCGCTCTGGATTCTGCATGGTGGACGGATTCAGTCGGCTTGAACCGCCCCATCCGGTATTCACTTCGGTGCAGGCTGGCATTAAATGTGATATAATACGAGTCATGGAAGCAGATTCTCTAGAAGGTTGGTTGAAGTGCGGCTTTGAGGCCGCGTTTCCTGGCAATGATTTTTCCAAAGTGAAGGCGCTGCCTGCGACGGATCCGAAATTCGGCGATTTCCAGTGCAACGACGCGCTGGCCGGCGCCAAGGTTCTCCATCTCCCACCGCGGAAGATCGCCGAAGCCGTCTACGCGAAGCTGATGGAGTCAAAGCCCGCGTTTGTCGACAAGGTCGAGCTCGCTGGCCCTGGGTTCCTGAACATCACCGTTTCTGCGGACTGGCTCGCCGCCCAGCTCGCGGCCCTGGGGGCGCAGGATACCCTGGGCATCCCGCAGACCGGGGCGGGCAAGCGGGTCGTGCTGGACTATTCCTCGCCCAACGCCGCGAAGCAGATGCACATCGGCCACATTCGCTCGACGGTCATCGGCAACGCGATCGACCGCATCTTCCGGGCGCTTGGCTACAACGTCGTCGCGGACAACCACCTGGGCGACTGGGGCACGCAGTTCGGCATTCTCATCAAGGGCTACCGCGAACTCCTGACGCAGGAGGAGCGCGACAACCTCTCCGTGCCGTATCTCGAGAAGTGCTACGTCCTTTCCGCCGCGAAGGCCAAGGAGGAAGACGGAGTCTGGAAGGAGGCCTGCAAGGCTGAGCTCGTGAAGCTCCAGCAGGGCGATCCGGACAATCTCGCGCTGTGGAAGAAGTTCATCGAGATCTCGATCAACGAGTTCAACCGCATGTACGACAAGCTTGGCGTGAAGTTCGACACGTACCGTGGCGAGTCCTACTACAACGACACGATGCCCGGCGTCGTCGCGCGCCTGCAGGAGATGGGGCTCGCGGTCGAATCCGAAGGCGCGCTCGTCGTGAACCTCGAGGAGGAGAAGCTGGGCGTCGCGATCGTGCGCAAGTCGGATGGCGGCTACAACTACACGACGAGCGATCTCGCGTGCGTCGAGATGCGCGTGGACGAATACGCCCCCGAGCGGATCATCTATGTCACGGACGCGCGCCAGCAGCTCCACTTCAAGCAGTGGTTCAACATCGCGGGGAAGATGGGCGTCACGGCGAAGCTCGTGCATGTGCCGTTCGGGCTCATGAGCTACCAGGGCAAGGCGATCTCCACGCGCGAGGGCAACCTCATCAAGCTCGACGAGCTGCTCGCCGAAGCCGTCCGCCGCTCGAAGGAAATCGTCCTCTCGCGCACGCCGGACTGCCCGAACGCGGACCAGCTCGCCCAGGCGATCGGCTATGGCGCGGTGAAGTATTCGGACCTCTCGCACGACCCAATCACGGACATCGACTTTAGCTGGGACAAGGCGCTTGCGCTCGAGGGCAACTCGGGTCCGTACCTCCAGTACGCCTATGCCCGCGTCTGCTCGCTGCTGGACAAGGCCGCCGCGATGGAGGCAAGGCCCGCGGAGACCTTCGCCGTCGTCGAGCCGGCCGAGAAGCAGCTGGCGCTGCAGCTCCTCCAGTTCGGCCCAACGGTCCTACGCGCGGCCGAGAACTACAAGCCCAGCGTCCTGGCAGACTACCTGTTCCAGACGGCGCAGCTCTACAGTTCGTTCTACCAGCGGTCGCCCATCCTGAGGAGCGAACCGGACGTGCGCGACGCGCGTCTCGCGCTCTGCGCGCTGTTCGGCAAGGTCCTTTCCAAGGGACTCTCCCTGCTCGGCATCGAGACGCCGAAGCGCATCTAACCAGACGGCGAGGAGGCTGGTGTCATCATGGCGAAATTGAAGCTTGGCGTTCTGGGCAGCGGATCCGGAAGCAACATGCAGTCGATCGTTGACGCGATCGAGAAGGGCGAGCTCGACGCGGAAATCCGCCTCGTCCTCGCGGATGTGCAGGACGCGTACATCCTCGAGCGTGCGAAGAAGCACGGCATTCCGTGCCAGTGGCTCGACTGCGCCCCCTGGAAGACGAAGCTCGAGGGCGCGGCCGAGGACGAATGCATCCGCCTGCTCAGGGACGCGGGCTGCGACACCGTCGTGCTCGCGGGCTTCATGCGCATCGTCAAGCCGAAGCTCCTGGCGGCCTTCCCGATGCGGGTGCTCAACATCCATCCCGCGCTTCTGCCCGCGTTCCCGGGCGTGCACAGCTGGACGCAGGCCCTCGACTACGGCTGCAAGGTCGCCGGCGTGACGGTCCATTTCGTCGACGCCGGGACGGATTCCGGTCCGATCATCGTCCAGAAGTGCGTCCCGGTGATGGAGGACGACACGCCCGAGTCGCTGCACGCGCGCATCCAGGTGCAGGAGCACATCGCGTTCCCGGAGGCGCTGCGGCACCTCGCGGCGGGCCGTCTGACGGTCGAGGGCCGCCGGGTCCGCATCGGGGCCTGACCGCCGCACGGAGAGGACTGAAGAATGAACGGAGCCCTGCTGCTGCTGATCGGAATCGCGTGCTTCGCCGCCGCGTATTTCCTGTATTCCAGATTCATCGCCGCGTCGATCGGCGTCGATCCCGGGCGCCCGACGCCCGCCCATACGATGGGCGACGGCATCGACTACGTGCCTGCACACCCGGTGGTGCTGTATGGGCACCACTTCGCGGCCATCGCCGGCGCGGGCCCGATCGTGGGGCCCGTCCTCGCCGCGGAGTTCGGCTGGGTCGCGGTGGCGCTCTGGATCGTCTTCGGCTGCATCTTCATCGGCTCCATGCACGACATGGTGACGCTCTTCCTCTCCGTGCGCCATGAAGGCAGGTCCATCGGGTCGGTCATCGAGGAGGTCCTCGGACGTCCCGGCAAGATGATCTTCCTGATGTTCTGCTTCTCCGCGCTCGTGCTGGTGATGGCCGTGTTCACGGGGCAGGTCGCGGATTCCTTCGTCTCGAACCCTGAGGTCGCGACCTCCTCTCTGCTGGGCATCTTCGAGGCCGCGCTCTTCGGCGTCTGCGTCTACCGCCTGCGCTGGAGCGTCAAGTGGGCGAGCCTGGTGTTCGTGCCGGTCCTGTTCCTGCTTGTCTGGCTCGGCGTGGTCTTCCCCTGCGACCTCGTGCAGCTCTTCGGCGTGACCGCGGCGACGGCCCGGACGATCTGGGTGGTCGTGCTGTTCGTCTACTGCTTTGTCGCGTCCACGCTCCCCGTTTGGCTGCTTCTGCAGCCGCGCGACTACCTCAACAGCTATCTCCTCTACGCGATGCTCGCAATCGGCCTCACCGCCGTGCTGGTCGTCCATCCGACGATCCAGATCGACGCGGTGGCGGGGTTCGCGGTTCCGAAGGCCGGTGGCGGTTCGAAGTACCTCTTCCCGTTGCTGTTCGTGACGGTGGCCTGCGGGGCCTGCTCGGGCTTCCATGCCCTGGTGGCCTCGGGGACGACCTCGAAGCAACTCGACAGCGAGCGGCACATCCGCCCTGTGGGCTACGGCTGCATGCTGCTCGAGGGCGTCGTCGCGCTCCTGGCGCTCCTGGCGGTGGCGTGCGGAACGCAGGCCGATCTCAGGGAAGGGCTGGCGACGCTTCCCCCGGTGAAGCTCTTCGCCCAGGGGCTCGCGGGCTTCTGCGCGAAGCTCGGCTTGCCGGAGAAGACCTCCGAGAGCTTCATGCTGCTCGCTGTCGCGGCGTTCCTGATGACGTCGGTCGACGCCTGCACGCGCCTGGCGCGCTTCGTGTGGCAGGAGCTCTGGTCCACTTCCGCCGCGCCGGTCGACGCGGAAGGGGCCGCGAAGGCGCCGTCCCCCCTGGTTCGGCTGAACCGCAACATGTACTTCGCCACGACCGTCGTCGTGCTGATCGGCGTCTACCTGCTCGTCTTCAACCCGTCGATGTCGAGGAATCTCTGGACGATGTTCGCCTCCGCGAACCAGATGCTGGCCTCGCTGACGCTGCTGACGGCTTCGCTGTGGCTGTTCAAGAAGCACCTCCGCTGGTGGATCGCCTTCCTGCCGATGTGCTTTATGATCCTGACCTCCGGCACGGCCGTGCTCCAGCTGTTCCTGGACAACCTGGGGAAGTGGACGAAGGAGGGCTTTGCCGCGGGCGGGGTCACCGCGATTGGCGCGGCCGTGCTTTTCTGCCTGGCCGTCACGCTGCTCGTCCTCGGCGGCCTCAAGCTCCGCCGCATCCTCGCGACGCGCATGCTCCAGTCGATTGCGAAGAGGAAGTAGGGCGCGACGAACCGACGTGAAAGGATGAAATGACGGGCGAGCAATATCTTGAGCTGCCTCGGGAGAAATGGGATCCGCTGGCGACCGCCGGCGTGTTCCTGTGCGCGCTCATGCTCCTCGTTCTCTGGGCCTTCCCCGGGGTTCACCCGCTGGTCTGGGATGAACTTTCGGTCGCCGCCGGGCTCCGCCCGCCGGAGCAGCCGTTCCCTGGGGTCTATCGGTGCCTGATGAAGCACCTTTTCGGCGGATTGGGGGACGCGAAGGTGCTCGCGCTCGTTCCGTGGCTCGGACGGGTGTCCGTGGCGCTTGCGGCGACGGCCGTCTATCGCCTGTTGCGGGACATCCTGCCCGCCATGTTGCGCCTGCGGGCGCGTATCGGCCGGGTTGGCGGAATCGTCGGCCGCCTGGTCGCGGGCACGGCCGCGCTCCTGTTCCTGTGTGCGGACCCCGTCTGGCGCGCGGCGCAGGCATTCTCCCCGACGACGCTTTTCATCTGCCTTGTCGTGGCGATTGTCGCCCTGTTCTTCCGCTTCGTGCGAAAGGCCGTGGTCGCGCCGCTCTATCTGTGCTTCGCGCTGCTGGGCGTCCTGTCCGCCGAGACGCCGCTGGGCTTTGTCCTGCTGCTCCTGGTCGTGACCGGCATCCTCCTGGCGGCGAGCTGGGCGGCGAACCCCGCGGTCCCCCTCGTCAACCCGTTCGTGGACGGCCTTGTCCGCTCCGTCGCGTTCCGCCGGCTCGTCAACCTGTATGGCTTCTGCTTCGCCGCCACGCTGGGGCTGAACGTCTGGCTCTTCATGCAGATGGGGGGCGCGGCGGCCGCGGGCGTGGCCAGCGATGCGCTGGGCGTGCTGTTCATCTGCCTCCGCAACTGCATCTCGGCGGTGACGGACAGCGCCTCGCCCGTCGCGCTGCTCTTCGCATTCCTCCTGGCGTTCGTCCCGTGCTTCCTTTCCGTCCGCCTGCTGCCGCGGGCCTGGGACGACGACCGCTTCCTGCCGTTCCTCCTCGGCGTGCTCTACATCGTTCTGGGCGTTGTCGCGCTCTCGCAGCTGGCGGGCGCGCGCATCCTCTGGTTCTGGAACTGGCAGCGCTCGGGGTCCATGGTGCAGTCCGACATCGTGCTCGCGTTCATCCTCATGTTCGACGTCGCGGCCGCCGCCTTCGCGCTCGCCGTCTTCGGCGTCGATGCCTGCTGCCGTAACTACCGCCGCATCGCGCAGAAGACCTTCCCGGAGTCGATGCAGGTGGATGAGGCGGCCAGGCTTGCGGAATCCCTTGGCCGCAATCGCGCGCTCCGCCGCAGGATCTTCTGGGGCGTGCTGGTCCTCATCCCCGTGCTGGTGCTCCCGGGCCGCCGCCAGGCCGCGGAGCGGGGCATGATGGGCGTGGTCGAGGACTATGTGCAGGAGGTGCTGCGCGAAACCCGGGGGTGCGACACACTCTTCACGGATGGTTCCTACGACAGCTACCTGGAGCTTCGCGCCCGCGCTGCGGACCGGAAGCTGAACTGCCTGTCGCTGCTGACCCCGAACAGCCCGCGCGAACGCCTCGTCCGCCTCCGTGCCGCCGAAAGCGACGAGGACCGCCAGATGCTCGAGAACGACGCTTCGTCCCCGCTGCGCACGTGGATCGTTTCGGACACGAACCGCCTCGCGCGCACGGCGGTCCAGGTCGGGCTCGAGTTCTGGAAGCGCCTCAACCGGCCCTTGCCGCCATTGTCCGGCCTGACCGCGCTGCCGGGCGGCATCGAGCCCTCGGAACGCCTGCGCGCGCTGGCGGCCTGCGAGACGATCGCCGAGAAGATCTACGACCTTGCGAAGGGCCACGTCCTCGCCGCCTCCGTCGACCGGCGGCTCAAGGCGGTGTATCCCGTTGCGGGGTTCCGCCTCGCACGGACGGCCCAGTACCGCAGCCGCGCCGCGGATGAGGCGGGGCGGCGCAGAGAATCCTTCCGCGAGGCGGCGATGGCGGACGAACTTGACTCCACGAACTACGAGCTCGCCGAGCTCCGTTCGCGACAGGCCTGGAAGAAGCGCCAGCAGTCCGGCGTGCTCACGCCGCGCGAGGGGCTGGTGATCGGCCTTTCCCGCGCCGACTTCGCGCTGGCCGGCCAGTATGCCGCGCCGATTCTCCGCACCGACCCCGACGAGCCGCGTGCGAACTTCGCGCTCGGGATGAAGTTCTACCAGGAGGAGCAGTGGTCGCGCGCAGCAAGCCACCTCCGGCGCTGCCTGGTCCGCCGCCCCGACGAAGTCGCCGTGCTGAACAACCTGGCCGTCGTGGAAATGAAGCTGGACCAGCTCGACGACGCGGAGAAGCACGCGCGGCGCGCGTTGGAGCTCCACCCTGAGCTGAAAGACGTCCAGTCCACGCTGGACAAGATTCTGAGACTGAAAACCGAAAGGAAGCGAAAATGAATGCAATGAAGAATGCCCTGGCGGTCTTTGCGATCTTGGCCGCGCTCGCCGGCATGGCGGAGGAGAAGGGGTCCCTGGGAACCGCCTTCCAGGATCTGCAGAAGGACGATCAGGTCGAGTTCGTGCGCGCCGTGAACGAATCCATGCGGACCTACAAGGCGTCGACGCCCGAGAAGCGGCTCCAGACGATCTACGCGGTCAACCGGGATGCGGTGCGCGCGGCACCCGCGAAGGAAAAGAAGGCCGTCATCGCGGAGGTCTTCGCCACGGCGCCGATGGACGCCCTGCCGACGATCACGGACCGTTTCGCCACCGAGCTTTTCTCCCGCAAGGCCGCCGGGTTCAGCGACAAGGACGATTCGTTCACCGAGTTCGCGGCGGCGACGCTGATGCGCGTGCGCACCCGCATGCGGTTCCTGGCGACGCACGAGCTTCCAGCCGCCCGCATGACGTTCGCGGTGATCATGGTGCTGAAGGCCTCCGAGGGCAACCCCGCCGACCTGCGCGAGTCCGTGCTCTTCTACATCCCCACGGGATCGCACGAGCTGGCCCGCAAGGTCTGGATCCCCGCGGCGCTGGGCGAGGACGGCAATGCGCCGTCCTACCAGCCGATCCTCGCCGCCGGCGAGAAGGGCGAGGAACCCGCCCATGTGTCCGAGCTTCAGATTGCCCCGGTGCAGGAGCTCAACCGCCTTGTCGGCAGCGAGCTCCGCGTCGGCGACGCGAAGGACGTCACGGGCCCGACGCCCGCCTTCAACGGCAATGGCCTCGGCACGGGCGAGGGCATGGGCGCAGGCCTCGGCCGCGTGCCGCGCGCCGCCTCCTCCGATCCTGACTCCCCCTGGTACCGTCGCCGCCGCGGCGACGACCCCGAGGATCCTTCGCCTGTCTATGTCGGACAGGGGCTCTGACACCGCCATGGTGCGGATCTCCGCCATCCTCGTCCCGCTGTTGGTCGCGGTCCCCGTCCTCGCGTTCGCGTGGACATACGGCGGCACACGCGCGCAGGAGCTCCTGCGCGTGATGCCCTGGGCCTCGCTGGTCTGCGCGGGTTCCTTCCTGTTGCCCCAGCGGCATCCCGGGGAGTCCTGGGGCGCGTCCCTGCGCCGGGTCTTTACCGCCGCCGTGCGCGATCCGTTCGTCTGGACCGCGCTGGTGTTGCTCGCCTACCTCGCGATTCCGCTGTTCAACGTCTCTCTCTGCCCCGTGTGCGACTGGAAGGCCATCGACGCCGGCGTCAATCCCTTCCCGCGCTTCCGCTGGCTGCCGTTCTGCGCACATCCGGGCGAGCACCTGTCCGTCATTGTCTGGTTCGCGCCATCGCTGCTTGTCGCGGCCGCCGTGCGCCACGTCCTCGTCCGCGCCGGCAAGCGTGTCTTTCTCGAGTTGCTGGTCTGGAACGCCGCGGCGCTGGCGCTGCTGGGGTTCGCCCAGACCGTCACAGGCGCCCAGTTCCCCTACTGGGGCACGCCCCCGCGGCCCGTCCACTTCTTCTCGGTCTTCGGCTATGCGAACATGGCGGGTGCGTTCTTCGGTCTCACCTACACGCTGTCGCTTGGCCTTTGGCTGCAGCGGCTCACGGACATCGAGGGGGGGGATTTGAAGCCCGGGACGTTCCGGACGGACCATCCTTTCCTGGCCGCGCACTATCCGGCCCTGGCCGTTGGGTTGACCCTCTGCGCCGTCCTGGCGACCGTTTCCCGCGCGTCGATCATCCTTGCCGTCGCGGTGACCGCGGTCTTCGTCGCCTATCTCGTCATGCGCGCGTTCTCCGGGAACGACTGGGGGCGCGGCCGCCGCTTCCGCAGCTGCGTCACGGTCCTGTCCCTCATGCTGGGCATCTTCGCGGCGGTTTATGTCTATGCCCCTCCGACGGTCGGGCATGAGCTCCGCACGCTGAGTTCCTTCTCGGTCGCGGACCGCGTGACGGGGAAGGGCGAATACCACACGCGCGTCGCGACCGCGATCATGCGGGACTTCCCGCTCTTCGGCGTCGGCGGATGGGGCTATCGGCATTTCTCCCCCGTCTACATGAAGCCAGGCGAGAAGCCGGGCGTGGGGGCCAGCGGCGGCGCAAACGTCCACAACGACTACCTCCAGTTCCTGGTCGAGCACGGCCTCGTCGGGTTCTCGCTGATGGCCGCCTGCGTCTGGCTTCTCATGCTGCCGACGGGGCGGGCCTGGCGGCAGCTGACCATCCAGGCGATTGCGGCGGGACGGTCCGGCATGGGCGCCTCGACCCAGGTCGTCTTCGCCGTGCAGGCGCCCATCATCTGGGGCGTTCTGGGCGTGGCCGCGGTGCTGGTCCACGCCTTCGGCGACTGCCCGCTTCGTTCGGCGGCCGTCCTTTCGCACGTGTTGACCGTCCTCCCTGCGCTGTTCGGGTTCCTTCCGCACGCGGTCGGGGAGGCGAACCGTCCCGGAACCAAATAGGAGAACGAGAGATGCAGAGACGAGACTTCCTGTCGCTGGGCTTCGCCGCGGCGGCGCTGGCGGGATGCGCGACAAACGCCTCCGCGAAGAAGACGACGGCGGTCGAGAAGGCCCCGGGCGGCGGCGATCCCCGCATGCGCGGCCCGTTCCCGATTCTTTCCACGCCGTACAACGAGGACGGTTCCGTCGACTACGAATCCCTCGCCCGCGGCTGCGTGTTCACGGCCGACGGCGGGTGCCCCGGCGTGATCTGGTGCCAGTCCAATGACGCCGTCGACCTCCTCACGTTCGAGGAGAAGGTCAAGGGGTACGAGGTGTGCATGCAGGCCCTCCAGGACCGCACGGACTGCGTGTGCTGCCTGGGCTGCAACGGGCCGACCTGGGAGCAGATGGTGAAGGAGGCGAAGGCCGTCGAGGCGCTCGCCGCCCGCTATCCGCGGACGAAGGTCGCGATCATCTCGCGTCCGCCGGACACCGGCAAGACGCTGGACGACGTGCGCGCCTACTTCGAGAAGCTCGGCGAGGTCGCGAAGCGCCCCGTCATCATCCAGACGGTCGTCAACAGCACCTGCCCCTCGCCCACGGTCGAGATGCTCGTGGACCTCGCCCGCAAGTGGCCGGAGGTCTTCGGCTACATCAAGGAGGAGAGCGGCGGCGCCCAGGCGAACGACCGCATGAAGGCCGAGAACGCCGCCAAGCCCGTCATTCACACGGTCTTCAGCGCCTGGGGCGGTTGGCAGTGGCTCCACCAGAGCCGCCGCTGTGGCAGCGAGGGACTCATCACCGAGCGCTGCGCCTACGCGCCGCTCCTCGGCTACATCTGGCGCCAGATGGAGGACCGCGACCCGAAGGGCACGCTCACTGCGGCCTACGCGCTCCTGCGCCTCCTGATCGACCAGCGCAACTACCCCGGCGGCCTGCGCGGCTACTCCCTCTACTACCTCCAGCGCCAGGGCGTCTTCAAGACGACCGTTTCGCGCGAGTACCTCAAGTCCGAGAAGAAGGAACAGGGCACGGTCGCCGTCGGCGACAACAGGAAGTGGAAGCTCTCCACCGTCACGCTCACCGACGACCAGAAGGCCGAGCTCGACGAGTGCTACGACGACATGCTCCGCTTCATCCGCGAGCACTGACGCCGTTCTGACTGGTCCCTGACCTTTTCTTCGTTCCGCTCTCCCGCTGAAATCTCCTCCCCGCATTGTGCTATAATGAAGGACATGAAAATGCTCATGTCCTTCTGCCTGGCCGCCTCCGTGGCGGCGGCGTTTGCCCAGACCGCCACGCTCCGCGTCCCCGTCGCGGCGGCGG
Source organism: Kiritimatiellia bacterium (assembly GCA_016302985.1). GTDB lineage: Bacteria > Verrucomicrobiota > Kiritimatiellia > RFP12 > UBA1067 > RUG572. The sequence goes on from JAEDMN010000005.1 coordinate 24,049, forward strand.
AGACGCCGGAAGCCTACATGGAGAAACTGCGCGATGCGGCCGAGGCCGCCCGCGCGGCGGATCCGAACGCGGTGGTCGGTGCGGGCGCAGGCGCCACCGACGATTTCGCGAAGACGCTGATCGGTTTCGGCGAGAGCGAGGAGATCGACATCTGGACGGTCGACAGCCCCACGCCCGAACGCGTCAAGATGCTCCGTGGCCTTTTCGACGGCGCGGGCGGTCGCGCCGTGAGGCTCGCCGACGCGTCCGGGAAGCCGCTTGACGCCGAAGCGAAGTCGGCGCCGTCCCGCCTCGTTGGCGTGCCGGCCTCTTCGGTGCTCTGCGCGGGCACCGGACGCGCCTACATCCTCGGTGTCGACGGCGGGATCCGCTGGCAGCGCCCGGGCTGCGGCAACATCCACTGCGTGCAGGCGCGCGACGGCTTCGTCTACTACTCCAACGGCAGTCTCTACCGCTGTCGTCTGCCGGATACGAAGGCCGAGCTCGTCTACCGTCCCGCCGTCCGCAAGGGCGCGGGCGTGCTCGGTTTCGAGATCACGCCCGCCGGGACGGCCGTCATGGCCGTCAACTCCATGGACGAGATCGTCGAGCTCGACCTCGCCACGAAGCGCGAGCTCGTCCGCTTCAAGGTTGATCCGCGGAACGCGAAGGGCGAGACGCCCGGCGCGCACGGGCACCTCCGCCTCGTCCACAAGACGCCGAAGGGCACCTACCTCGTCTGCTGCGCCGGAGCGTCCTGCGTCCGCGAGTACGACCGCGCCGGGAAGCTCGTCTGGGAACAGCCCGTCCCCGTCATGGCCTTCGACTGCCGCCGCCGTGCGAACGGCAACACGCTCGTCTCGCACATCACGGGCGTCACCGAATACACGCCTGATCACAAGGAGGTCTGGTCCTTCAAGCCGGACGCCCTGCCCGAACTGATGGTCGGCGTCCTCTGCGGCATCCAGGAGCTCGAGAACGGCAACCTCGTCGTCGGCACCTGGGCGAACGGCGAGCGGGACGCCTCCAGGGCGACCGCGTTCGAGATCACCCGCGAGCGGAAGCTCGTCTGGGCCTGGTATCCGAACAGGGACGTCAACATGATGACGGCGGTGCGCCTGCCGAAGGCGACCCCCGTCTACGCCCCCGAGAACGCGCCGCGCGAGGACCGCTTCGCGAATCCCCCCGCCTCCGCCCGCATCCTGCCCCTGCACCACGGCCGTCCGAACGACCTCCGCAAGGCGGACGCCGAACTCGCCGCCCTGAAGAACGAGGGCTTCGGCGGTTTCGGCGGCAACGTCAACTTCCAGGACTACCTGGACGACCCTGCGAGCTGGAAGACCTATAAGTATGCGGTCGAGAAGGCCCATGCGCAGGGCATGTCCCTCTGGCTCTACGACGAGAAGGGCTACCCGAGCTGCTCCGCCGGCGGCAAGACGCTGCAGGGACACCCCGAGTGGAAGGCCCGTGCCTTCCTCGTCGCCGTCACGAACGTCCCCGCCGGGTCCGCGGCTCTTCCGCCGTCGCCCCCGGGCCGCCCCGTCGCGACACTGCGCCGCCCGTCCGCGGACGGGAAGACCGAGACGGTCTACGTCGTCACGGACGACTTCATTCGCGAGGGCACACACGTCTCCGTCTCGGTCGACCGCTACAAGAATGACTACCCGAACATCCTGATGGCCGAGCCCACCGCCCGCTTCATCGAACTGACGCACGAAGCCTACCGCCGCGAATTGGGCGACGCCCTGAAGTACGTCACCTCGACGTTCACGGACGAACCGTCCCTGATGACGCTCTGGATGAAGCCGATGCCCTACTTCTGCCTGCCCGTGAGTGACGAGTTCCTCGACGCCTACGCGCGGAAGGCGGGGCACGCCCTCGCCGACGACGTCCCGGAGCTCGTCGGGACCGTCTCCGGCCGCACCCCCGCGGACCTCGCGTCCGTGCGCCATCGCTTCTGGTCCATGGTCGGTGACCGCGTCGCCGCCAACTACACGGGGCAGCTCACGAAGTGGGCGGATGCGAACGGCCTCGAGAGCGGTGGCCACCTCCTCTGCGAAGAGGGCCTGGTCGGTCACGTCCCCCTCTACGGCGACTTCTTCAAGGTCCTGCGCGGCCTCTCCTCCCCGGGCTGCGACATCCTCACGAGCATTCCCTCCCAGGTGCCCTGGATCACCCCGCTCCTCGTCGGCAGCGCAGGCGATCTCAACGGTGCCGGACATGTGATGAGCGAGGCGAGCGACCACAGCCAGAAGTACCGCCCAAAGGGCGACACGCGCCCCGTCTACCAGGTCTCCGTGCGTGAACTTGTCGGCTCCCTCAACCGTCAGATCTGGGGTGGCGTCGACACCTTCACCAGCTACTACCGCTGGACGCCGTTCACCGTGGACGAGAAGCGCGCGATCAACGAGGAGATCGGCCGCGCGGTCACCCTCATGCACGAGGGCCGCTCCGCTGCCGACATCGCGCTCCTCTATCCCGCCGACGCCCTCATGGCCGGTTTCGAGCCCCAGCTCCGCTGGGGCGGCGGCGCCGGGGCGCGCCGCGTGGCCGGCTTCGTCAATTCCGCCGGCGCCGCGCTCTTCAAGGCCGGCCGGTCGTTCATGTTCGTGGACGCCGGGACGCTCGCCTCCGCCAAGGTCGAGGACGGCGTCCTTGTCGCCACGCCCGCCCGGGCCCCCGACGGTCCGAAGCTCCGCTGGCGCACGGTCGTCCTTCCCGCCGCGACGACGCTGCCCGTCGAGGCGGTCCGCCGTCTCGCGGCCTTCCGCCGGGCGGGTGGACTCGTCATCGCGCTGGGCGACCGTCCCGTCAACTCCCGCACGGCGTTCCCGGACGCCGAGGTCGCGGAGTTGACGAAGGACTGGCTGTTGCTGCCGGATGCGCAGGCCGCGCTTCTCGCCGACTTCCTCGCGGTCCGCCACGCCCCCGCCCTGCGTCGCGTCCGCGGCGACGCGGGTGCGCTGCGTGTCGCCCACCGCCGCACGGCGCGGGGGGACGTGTTCTTCGTGCTGAACGACACGGAAAGCCCCTGGTCGGGTGCCGTCGCCCTCGCGTGCGACGTTCCCGTCCGCGTCTGGGATCCCCGCACCGGCTCCGTACGTCCGGCTGGCGGCGAAGTCGCGCTGGACCTCCCCGGCTATGCGGGCGTCCTCCTGACGACGGAGGTGCCGGTCGACGGGGCGCTTGCGTCCGTGGACGCGGCGGCCTTCGTTCCGCGCCTGGCGGCGATTGCCGAGCCTGTCCAGTCTATCCATCTCGGCAAGGGGCAGTTCGTCAAGGGCGGCTCGAAGCCCCTCGCCGACGGGTGGGACCGCGTGGACGTGGAGCTGACCCGGTCCAACGTCGACACGTTTGCATTCCTCTCGCGCGTCTATGCGAAGTCCCCGTTCTCGGCGGCGTCGAAGGGCGTTGGTTTCCACGTGCGCGTGCCGGAGACGACGGGCGGGAACACGCAGTCCGGCGTCTTCCTCGTCACACGCGACGGCAGCCAGTGGTATGCGCAGGGGCATGTCCCGCTCTCGAAAAAGGGCGAGGCCGAGGTCGTTTGCGCGTTCGGCGAATTCGCCCTCCACGGGAAGCCGCGGGGCGGTCCGGCGAAGACGTTCCGCCCCGAGGACGTCGTGCGTGTCAACTTCGGTTTCGGCGGCTATTTCGGCCAGGAGGGCGAGAAGGTCTCCTTCATGGTCTCGCGCCCGATGTCGCTCGAGCTCTAGTCCGAACGCCTACGCGGTCAGATGAAGACACGGCTCCCCGTCCTGTTCGCCGTTCTGGCGCTCCGCGTCGTCGCCGGTGAACTCGTCCTGGCGGAGCGGGGGCGTCCCGCGCAGACCGCGATTGTCGTGCGTCGGGACGCCACGCCCTGCGAGCGCCGGGCCGCAGAGGAGCTGCGCCGCTTCGTCGCACAGCTGACGGGCGTCGACCTGCCGGTCCAGGACGACGCGCAGGCGGTCCCTGCGCGGGCCGTCCTGCTCGGGGACACGGCCCCGACACGGGAGATGCTGGGCGCCGGGGCGTGTGCGGACCTCGGGGACGAAGGCTTCAGGTTCAAGGCCGCGGGCGCACGCCTGGCTGTCGCCGGCGGCCCGGGTCGCGGCCCCCTCTACGGCGTCTACGAACTGCTCGAACGCTTTGGCGGCTGTGCCTGGTACGCCGACTCCTTCGAGGTCGTGCCGCGGCTGGAGCGGTTCGCGGTGCCGGACGGACTGGACGAAACCCAGCGGCCCGCCTTCGCCCTCCGCGCACAGAACGGCGCGAAGGGCTTCCATGGGACGGACTGGGCCGTGCGGAACAAGATGAACCCCGAGCACCTGGACGAATCCCTTGGCGGCAGCCGCTTCCGCTTCGACCCCGTGCTCCGGAAATGCCACACGTTCAACGAACTGCTCCCGCCGGCCAAGTGGTTCGATTCGCACCCCGAGTATTTTTCCGAGGTGGATGGCGTCCGACTCCGCCACCGCACGCAGCTCTGCCTGACGAACCCGGATGTGCTGCGCCTGTGCACGGAGAAGGTCCTGGAACGGATCGCCGCGTCCTATCCGAAGGGCATTCGCTACTACGGCGTCTCGGCGAACGACTGGAAGAACCCCTGCGCCTGCGCGTCCTGCCGCGCCGTCGACCGGCGTGAGAAGTCCCGGGCCGGCACGCTGGTCGCCTTCGTGAACGCGGTCGCGGAGGCCGTGGAGGCGAAGTATCCGGACGTTGTCATCCAGACGCTCGCCTACTCCTACACGCGCCGGCCGCCGGCGCACCTCGTGCCACGCCGCAACGTCCAGGTCTGCTTCTGCACGATCGAATGCGACTTCTCCCGTTCGCTCGAGGAGAGCCGCGCGCTCGAGAACCGGCAGGCCCGGCACGCGTTCGGCGTCTGGGCGCGTGGCGGGCGGCCGCTGTCGGTGTGGGACTATTCGGCCGACTTCGCCTGCTGGCTCCATCCCTGGCCGAACGTCGACAGCCTGCGGAAGAACCTCGCGTTCTTCCGGAACGGGGGGGCGGACCAGATCTTCGAACTCGGCGACGGAGGAACGGCGAACGACATGTGGTGCGATCTCCGGGCCTGGTTGATCGCCAAGTGGATGTGGAACCCAGACCTTGCGGCGGAACCGCTGCTCGGCCGGTTCTTCCGCGACGCCTTCGGCCCCGCGGCGCCTGAGGCCCGCCGCTATTTCGACCGACTCCACGCCCACCCACGCGACACGCGCCGCTTTCCGATGGGCTGCTTCGCGGGCCTCCACTCCCAGACGGTGCCGGACGAAGTGATCGACGAGGGCGCGGAGCTCTTCGCGCGCGCGGCTGAGAAGGTCGCGGGGTCCCCGTTCGAGGACCGTGTGGCGCGCGCGCGCGCGGCGGTCGACTTCGTCCGCGCGTTGCGCGGCTATGCCCGCCCGCTCCTGTCCCGCGACCCCGCACGACTCGATGCCGCCCGCTGGGAAAGCCAGCGCGACGGTGCCCGTCGGGCGCTGTCCGTGCTGGACCGCATGCGCCTTTCCGACGACCGTGCGCGCGACGCCCTCTACCGAGGCTGGCTGAAGTCCTTTGCCGACCAGGAGCGTCCATCCGCGCCGCTGCGGCGGTGCGCGCTGGACGAGGTCCATTTCGTCGGCACGCTCTACGAGAAACTCGAGTTCGTGGACGATCCGCGGGCGCGCGACGGGCGCGCCCTGCGCCTTTCGGGGCCTGCGGATGCGCAGGTCGTCTGGTTTGACTTCAATGGCATGCAGCTGGACGCGGATGGACTCTACGCGCCGCGGCTGCGCATCCGGACCGACGGAGGGAAGGGGGGCGGCGCCGTGTTCCGCGCAGGCGTGCACAACCGGCTCAGCGGACGCTCGAAGATCTTTTTCGCGCCACGCGCCGAGGACGCGTCGGACGGTTATTCCTGGTATACGCTCGGTGCGTTCTCGCCCAGGCCGTCCGATGCGCTGTGGGTCTCGACCGGACGACGCGAAAACGCCCCGGACGTGTTCGTCGACCGACTGGAGGTCGTGCGTGTCCGCTAGGGCACTCAGGGAAAGGAATGGGAGCATGAGAAGGATTGGATTGCTGTTGTTCGCCGGCGCCTGTGGCGCCTTGTCCGCAAAGGTCGAGCCGTCGGCCCTCTTTTCTGACCACGCCGTGCTGCACCGTTCGGCGGCGACCCCCGTCTTCGGATTCGCGGACCCGGGCGAGGAGGTCATGGTCTCGCTGGGGGCTGCGTCCGCGCGCGCCACGGCGGACGCGTCGGGCCGCTGGCTTGCGCGGCTCGACCTGCGCGCGGCGGGGGGCGGGCCGCAGGAACTGCATGTCGGCGGCCAGGTCGCGAAGGACGTGCTGGTCGGCGAGGTCTGGCTCTGCTCCGGGCAGTCCAACATGTCCTTCAAGGAGGGGAGCGCGGACGACGCGCAGGAGGCCGCGAAGTCCAGCAACCCGCAGATCCGCTGCTTCGTCGTCGAGACGCGCACGCTGACGGCGCCCGACCCGCGCATCCGCGGCCGGTGGCTCGTGAACGAGCCCGGACAGACGCTCGGCATGACTGCCGTCGGATACCAGTTCGCGAAGAACGTGCAGGACGCCCTGAAGGTTCCTGTCGGCCTGGTCGAGTCCGCCGTCGGCGCGTCCACGATCGAGGCCTGGAGCGATCCCGAAACGATGGCCGCGACCCCGGTGGCGAAGCAGGCCCTTGACCGCCAGATCGCGTTCATGGCGGACTATCGCGGCTACGAGAGCCGTTGTGACGCGGCTCTGCGCGCCTGGGAGGTGAAGTGGGGGCGGACGGACCGCCCGCACGGCGGCGTGCCCGCGGACGGCTGGCGCGCGCCCACTGCGCAGGAGGCGGAGTCCTTCGGGCATGGTGCCGGCGCGGTGTGGTTCCGCCGCACCCTGAAGGCCGGCGCCTTCGAACGCCGCCGCTTCATCGAGCGCCAGTGGCAGTTCGACACGTCCTCCGTCGAGGTCTACTGGAACGGCCGCCGGGTCGCGCGGCGCTTCCCGGCGGATCCGATCGAGAAGAACACTGAGGTCTTCGACCTGTCCGCGGACGCGCCGGGCGAGCTCGCCGTGCGCGTTTTCAACGGATACCACATGTTCGACGTGCCGTGGACGTTCTTCGCCGACGGACGCCGCCTGGACCGCGCGGGCTGGCAGGTGCGCGAGGAGTATGCGCTGCCGCCCTGTCCGAAGGAGGCCCAGGCGAACCTGCCGACAAGGCAGCGCTTCTGCCTGCGCCAGCACTATCCGACGGGACTCTACAACGGCATGGTCGCGGGACTCGTCCCCATGGGACTTTCGGGCGTCCTCTGGTACCAGGGCGAATCCAACACGACCGCTGTCGAAGCGGGACAGGGCCCTGCAACGTACGAGGCCCTCTGCACGGGGCTGATCGCGTCGTGGCGCAAGCTCTTCGGGCGTCCGGACCTGCCGTTCGCGTGGTGCCAGCTCGCCTCGCTTGGTCCCAAGGCGAAGAACCCCGGCGAGTGCGATTCCTGGATCGAGCTGCGCGCCGCGCAGCAGCGCTGCCTGAAGGTGCCGGGTACGGGACAGGCGATTCTCATCGACGCGGGCGAGGACGGGGACATCCATCCGCGCGACAAGCGCACGCCTGGCCGGCGCCTGGCGGCGTGGGCCCTGAACCGGGTCTACGGGAAGGACGTGCCGTTCCGCGGGCCGAACGTCGTCTCGACGCGGGTCGAGGGGAATGCGGTGGCCGTCCGCTTCGCGGATGCGGGGGAGGGGCTCGTCGCGAAGGACCTCGGAACCCGGTACGTGCGCGTCTCGTCCCGCAATCTGATGGGCGACGTCGTGCGCAATTCCCCGACCGCGCAGGTCGAGGGATTCGCGGTGCGCGGAGCGGAGGATGGTTGGCACTGGGCGGATGCGGCCACCATCGCCGGCGACACCGTGAAGGTCTCGTCTCGGGCCGTTCCGCGGCCCGTGGCGGTCCGGTACGGCTGGAACAAGAACCCGTGGGTGAATCTCTACAATTCCCACGGTCTTCCCGCCGAGCCGTTCGAGCGGGCTGCGTCGACGTCGGGGAAGTGAGCGGTCGGAAGAAGGCAGGGAATGTCCATGAATCGCTAGGCCGTTTTCCGTGCCCAGTCCACGGGCTCGCCGAGTTGCGTCGTCTCGCTCTCCCGCCCCTTGCCGAAAGGCCGGACGACGGTTTCACGGGCATTGCCGCGGTGCCGGACATGGGCAGGGACGCGAATGGGCGGCGGATACGCGCAAAGTCCTTCACCTACGCGGACGGCGCCACGATCACTTCCAACGTCTTCGAGCGCGTGGCCGAGGGCATCTCGCTCTCCGCCATCGGCAACCGTGTCGAGAACAACCTCTTCATTTCAAATTTCCGCCTATCAGCGCCTGGCAGAACCTGGAGCGGGAAGCGCTAGGCGCGTCTTTTTTTGCTATACTTCCGAAAAGGCTCGGCGCAGGGTCCGGGTCTGCCGCTTTAATCGTTAATCGTTCAATCGGACAAGAAAGGGAACCGGACATGAAGTACTACCTCGCAATCGACATCGGCGCGTCCTCCGGCCGCCATATCCTCGGCCACGTCGAGGACGGGAAGATGGTGCTCGAGGAGGTCTACCGGTTCGACAACTCCCAGATCCGCAAGGACGGGCACGACTGCTGGGACCACGCGGCGCTCGCGAAGAGCGTGCTCGCGGGCATCGCGAAATGCAAGGAGATCGGCAAGATCCCGTCCATGATCGGCATCGACACCTGGGGCGTCGACTTCATCCTCCTGAAGAACGACGGCACGCCCTGCTCCGACATGGTCGCCTACCGCGACGCGCGCACGACCGACATGGACAAGGCCGTGGACGCCAAGGTCCCGCTGACGGAGCTCTACGCCCGCGCCGGCATCCAGAAGATGCCGTTCAACACGATCTACCAGCTCGTCGCTCTGCAGAAAGAGCATCCCGAGCAGCTCGCGGCGGCGGACCGCTTCCTGATGGTGCCCGAGTACCTGAACTTCGTCCTCACGGGCAAGATGGCGAACGAATACACCAACGCCTCCACGACGAACATGCTCAACGCGGCCGCGAAGACGTGGGACATGGAGGTCGTCGACCGTCTCGGCCTGCCGCGGAAGATCTTCGGCGAGCTCCAGATGCCGGGCACGGTTCTGGGCGGGCTCACGCCCGAAATCCAGGCGCAGGTCGGCTTCGACGCGCAGGTCGTCCTGCCGGCGACGCACGACACGGGCAGCGCGTTCCTTGCGGTGCCGGCGCGCGACGACCAGGCCGCCTACATCTCGAGCGGCACGTGGAGCCTGCTCGGCGTCGAGAACGCCGAGCCGATCACGACGCCCGAGTCCCAGGCCGCGAACTTCACGAACGAGGGCGGCGCGTGGTACCGCTTCCGCTACCTCAAGAACATCATGGGCCTGTGGATGATCCAGTCCATCCGCCGCGAGCTGAACGGCGTGGACTATGTCGAGGGCAAGGCGAAGACCGCGACCTGGACGCTTTCGGACTACGAGAAGGGGAGGACGTACTCCTTCAACGACCTCGAGACGGCCGCCAAGGCCGCGTCCGCCTTCGCGGGCACGGTCGACGCGAACGACGCGCGCTTCCTTTCGCCGGACTCCATGATCGCCGAGGTGATCGCCGCCGCGGACGTCAAGCCGTCCACCGTCGGCGAGCTCATGCAGTGCGTCTACAAGTCCCTCGCCGCGTGCTACGCGCGGGCGATCGCCAACCTCTCGAAGCTCACGGGCAAGACCTACACGTCCGTCAACATCGTCGGCGGCGGCTCGAAGGACGGCTACCTCAACGCGCTCACGGCCGAGGCCACGGGCCTCGAGGTCTTCGCGGGCCCGACCGAGGGTACGGCCATCGGCAACCTGATCATCCAGTTCATCGCCGGCGGCGAGTTCAAGGACCTCGCCGAGGCGCGCGCTTCGATTCGCGCGAGCTTCGACGTGAAGAAGGTCTGATGGACGAGTTCCTCGACTTCGCGGCCGCCCTGCTGGACGTGCCGCGCGAGACGCTGACGCCGGAGACGGCCTTCGGGTCGGTTCCGGCGTGGGACAGCGTCATGCACCTCCGCCTCGTCATGGAGACGGAGGCGCGTTTTGGCGTGCCGATTCCGCTCGAGGCGGTGCCCAATCTGCTGAAACTCGCGGATTTCGCGCCCTATCTCGGCGCGGGGGCCGGTGCGCACCCGCGGGCGTGAGCCGACTGCATGAAAAAAGCCTCCGGCGGAGGGGAACCGCTCGGAGGCATACCGACTTTCCTGTTCTTGGGCGCGGCAGGGCCCTCAATGAGCCGGGGGGGACCGGCTGCAGGTATGGGGTGTGTTGTCGCGGACAGTATAGCGCCGCTTCGTTAGCGGCGGATTAGGACGGCGATCCATTTTCTCTTTTTTCCTGCTGCCGTCGGACGCGGACGTGCGTGCGCCGCGGCGCTGCGCAATCCCGTGAAGGTCGCGCTCAAATAGCCGAATCTTTGGTATAATTCCCACTCCGATTTAAAAGGAAGACAAGCATGGACGTTCGCTACACGACGGGCAGGAACGAATACAGGCGCATGACGACCCAGGAACTGCGCGACGCGTTCCTCAACACGAAGCTCTACGAGAAGGGCAAGGTCAACCTCATGTACTGCGAGGTCGAGCGCGGCATCGCCGGCTTCGCGGTGCCGACCTCGAAGCCCCTGGCGCTGCCCGCGGGCAAGGAGCTGGCGAGCGACTACTTCTGCGCGCGCCGCGAACTCGGCATCCTCAACATCGGCGGCGAGGGCACGGTGACGGTCGACGGCGTCAAGTACGCGCTCCGCCCGCTCGACGTCCTCTACGTCGGCAAGGGCGCGAAGAAGGTTCTGCTCGCCTCGAAGAGCGCGAAGAAGCCGGCCGAGTACTACCTTGCCTCCTATCCGGCGCACCAGGAGTTCCCGACGAAGCTCATCCGCTTCGAGGACGCGAACCACCGCCATCTGGGCACGGTCGAGGACTGCAACGTGCGCACGATCCACCAGTTCATCCTCCCCGGCAAGTGCGACAGCTGCCAGCTCGTGATGGGCTTCACGCAGCTCGAGCCGGGCAGCAACTGGAACACGATGCCCGCGCACACGCACGAGCGCCGCACCGAGATGTACATGTACTTCAACATCGATGCGGACGCCACCGTGTTCCACTTCATGGGCACGGGCGACGAGACGCGCCACCTCGCGATGCACAACCACGACGTGGTTGTCAGCCCGATGTGGTCCATCCACGCCGGCGTCGGTACCCGCGCCTACACGTTCTGCTGGGCGATGGGCGGCGAGAACCAGGTCTTCGACGACATGGACGGCATCG
>JAEDMN010000115.1 GCA_016302985.1 Kiritimatiellia bacterium
GGGCAACCTGCCCGTCGCGCGCCTCTGGCTGGACCGCGCCCTGGCGCTGGATCCGGGATGTGCACGCGCGGTGGCGGCGGCCGCAGTTGTGCTATAATGGGGGCATGAAAACCTCCGCAAAGTCGTCGTTGCTCTACATCGTCATCGTAGCAGCACTGGGTGGGTTCCTGTTCGGCTTCGACTCGGGCGTCATCTCGGGCTGCGAGAAGGCCATCCAGGCCGAATTCGGCCTCAGCGCGTTCTGGCACGGGTTCATCGTCAGCGTCGCGCTGATCGGCACGGTGATCGGCGTGTTCGGCGCGGGCGCGCCGAGCGACAAGTGGGGCCGCCGGCCCACGTTGTGGCTGATGGGCACGCTCTTCCTCGTCTCGGCCGTCGGCTGCGCGTTCACGCCGACGAGCACCGCCCTGGGGCCGCATCTGCTCGGCTGGTTCCGCTTCATCGGCGGGCTCGCGATCGGCGGCGTGTCGGTGGTCGTGCCGCTCTACATCGTCGAGGTCTCGCCGGGCCACCTGCGCGGCCGCCTCGTCGCGACGAACCAGCTGAACATCGTCTTCGGCATCCTGATTTCCTATGTCTCGAACTACCTCGTCGCGCGCTGGATGGTGGATCCCAACGGCTGGTTCTGCGCGATGTGCACGGGCCTCGCGAAGGTCTTCGCCACCGGCGACATGACGGTGGAGATGGTCAAGTGGCGCGTCATGCTCGGCATGGAGTGCCTGCCGATCGTGCTCTTCATGGGGCTGCTGACGACGATTCCCGAGTCCCCGCGCTGGCTGGTCCGCGCCGGGCGGAAGGCCGAGGCGGAGGGCGTGCTCGCGCGCATCGGCTTCGCGGAGGAGGGCAAGACGCTGCCGGAGATCGTCGGCGAGATCGAGACGTCCCTGAAGGACGTCGGCGCGGGCACGAGCGTCGCCCTGTTCCAGCGGAAGTACTTCAAGCCGATCCTGCTCGCGTTCTTCATCGCGTTCTTCAACCAGGTCTCGGGCATCAACGCGATCAACTACTACGCGCCGCGCATCTTCGACATGATCTTCGGGAAGGGCAGCGAAATGGCGTCCCTCGCGGGCACGATGGGCGTCGGCACGGTGAACCTGACGTTCACGGCCCTCGCGTTCTTCATCATCGACAAGTTCGGCCGCCGGGCCATGATCATCGGCGGCGCGACCCTGATGATCCTCATGCATTCGCTCGTTGCGTGGCAGCTCTCCCTCGGGGACAAGTGCAATTCGACGCTCGCGGTGCTGGGCATCCTCGGCTTCATCGCGTTCTTCGCCTGTTCGTCGGGCGCTGTGATCTGGGTCTACATCAGCGAGGTCTTCCCGAACGCGGTCCGCGCGAAGGGCCAGGCCCTCGGCTGCTTCACCCACTGGTTCATGTGCGCGCTGATCAGCTGGGCGTTCCCGGTCGTGGCCGAGAAGGCCGGCACGTGGGCGTTCGGCTTCTTCGCGTTCATGATGCTCGTGCAGCTGCTCTGGGCGGTGTTCTTCATGCCCGAGACGAAGGGCGGCACCATCGAGGACATCGAGAAGCGTCTGGGAATATAAGGTTCTCGCACGTGCGCTCGTTCCGCTCCGCTCACTCGCTTGCGTGCGAGGTCTCTCGGGATCTTTCGCACGTGCGCTCGTTCCGCTCCGCTCACTCGCTTGCGTGCGAGGTCTCTCGGGATCTTTCGCACGTGCGCGCGTTCCGCTCCGCTCACTCGCTTGCGTGCGAGGTCTAATTCTAATAGGATATTGGTATGAAACATTCGATCAGCTGCATTCTCGCGTGCGCGGCGCTGGCCGCCGGTGCGCGCACCACGGTTTCGTTCAACGACGGCTGGAGCTTCTCCCGCGACCGGAAGACCTGGACCGCGGTCGACGTGCCGCACGACTGGGCCATCGCGGGTCCGTTCAACCCGGACGCGGACGGCGGCACGGGCAAGCTGCCCTGGAAGGGCGTCGGCTACTACCGCCGCACGTTCGTCCAGGAGAAGGCGCCCGCGGGCCGCGTCTTCCTCGACTTCGACGGCGTCATGAGCGACGCCACGGTCTATGTCAACGGACAGCCCTGCGGCCGCGGCCCCTACGGCTATCTCGGCTTCCGTGCGGACATCACGCCGTACCTCTATGTCGGCACGAACGAGGTCGTCGTCAAGGCCGACACGACGAAGCTCATGTCCCGCTGGTATCCCGGGGCCGGGCTCTACCGACCCGTCCGCAAGGTCGTGGCGGACAGCCTCTACCTCGAGGACGCGGACCTCTACGTGACGACGCCCGAGGTCCGCCGCGACCGCGCGACGGTGCGCGTGCGCGGCCAGGTGGCGAGTCGCCGCCTCGCGGACGCGGGCACGACCGTCAGGGTCGTCCTGAAGGATCCCGCCGGAACGGTCGTCGGCACGGCCGCGGGCGCGGTGCTCGTGCCCGGCTACGGCACGGGCTCCTTCGACCTCTCGGTCTCCCTCGCGAACCCGAAGCTCTGGACGCTCGAGCCGAACGCCGCGCTCTACACGACGGAGGTCGTGCTCGAGGGCCCGCAGGCTACCGATTCGATCGCCGTCCGCACGGGCTTCCGCTTCTTCACGTTCGATCCGGAGAAGGGCTTCATCCTCAACGGGGAGCGCGTGCAGTTGAACGGCATCGACCTGCACGCGGACCTGGGCATCCTCGGCATGGCGTTCAACAAGTCCGCCATGCGCCGTCAGCTCGCGATCATGCGCGACATGGGCGCGAACGCGCTGCGCACGAGCCACAACCCGCCCGCGCCGGAGCTGCTCGACCTCTGCGACGAGATGGGCTTCTTCGTGTGGGACGAGGCGTTCGACAAGTGGAACGCCACCTGCGGGCGCGGCGACGAGCCGCTCGAGGACTTCGTGACGCGCGTGCTGGACGCCTTCGTCCGCCGCGACCGCAACCATCCGTCCGTCTTCGTCTGGTCCATCGGCAACGAGATCCCGTCCGGCGGCGGCTTCGCTCCCGGACAGGAGACCTGGGGCATCCCCGGCACGATCGGCACGACCGAGGAGCGTTGCGCGCGGTTCCGCCGCACGGTGCTCGCGCTCGACGCGACGCGCCCCGTCGGCATCGGCAGCTGCTTCCCGAACGCGGTCGGCCGCGGCGACTACGCGGCGCTCGACATCACGGGCTGGAACTACCGCGAGCTCTACATGGACATGCGCAAGCGCTACCCGGGGAAGCCGCTGCTCTACTCCGAGTCCGCCTCCGCGTTCTCCGACTACGGCTTCTACGCCGACCGTCCGGCGACGAACAAGACCGAGTACGCGGTGGCCGCGCGCAGCGTGGACTCCTACGACCACAACGCGGCGCCCTGGAGCGACATCCCGGACCTCGAGTTCGAGCGCATGGAACGCGACCTCTTCGTGGGCGGCGAGTTCGTCTGGACCGGCATCGACTATCTGGGCGAGCCCTCCCCCTACACGCCCGGCATGATGAAGAAGGACGGTCTGAAGGAGGCGGACTGCGCCCGCAGCTCCTACTTCGGCATCTGCGACCTGCTCGGCTTCCCGAAGGACCGCACGTACCTCTACCGCGCGCACTGGAACCGCAAGGCCTTCACGCTCCACATCGTCCCCGACCACTGGACGTTCCCCGAGCGCGCCGGGAAGAAGATGCCCGTCTACGTCTACACGAGCGCGGACGAGGCCGAGCTCTTCGTCAACGGCGTCTCGCAGGGCCGCCGGCGCAAGGACCCGTCCGCGTCCTTCAGGAACGGCTACTACGCGGTCCTGCCGCGCTACCGCCTCATCTGGAACGACGTCCCGTACGCCGCCGGCGAGGTGAAGTGCGTCGCCTACGGGAAGGACGGGAAGCCCTGCGGCGAGGAGGTCGTGCGCACGGCCGGCGCCGCGGCGCGCGTCGTGCTCGCGCCCGAGGCCGCGCGGCTGCCCGACGACCCCGAGGAGCTGCTCTTCGTGAAGGTCACGCTCGCGGACGCGGCCGGGACCCCGGTCCCGCGCGACAACCGCCGCGTCGCGTTCGCGGTCGAGGGCCCGGCGAAGATCGTCTCCGTCGGCAACGCGAATCCGCGCGGTTTCGACTCCTTCAAGGCCGTCGCGTCCCATCCGCTCTACAACGGCCGCGCGGGGCTGGTCCTGCGCCGCACGGGGAAGGGCCCCGTGACGCTGAAGGCGTCCGCCGACGGCCTCGCGGCCGCGTCGGTCGGGCTGTAGGGCGCTTCAGGGGCCGTGGCGGGACATTTGCATGCGGGGCGTCTCGCCCCGCCGCTGGAAGACTGCAGGAGGAACTGACATGACGACTCGAAGAGACACGCTCATCCTGGCCCTGGCCGCCGCGCTGGCGGCGGTCACCGCTTCCGCCCGGCCCGCGCCGGACGAAAGCGCCTTCGACTGGTACGACGGCACGGCCTTCACCGTCGAGGGCACGGCGTTCTCCGAGCCCGGGCGCGCCTATGCCCGCCTGCCCGCTTCGGCCGAGGGGAAGGTGCCCGGACCCGTGTGGAACATGTCCGCGCATGCGACGGGCGTCAACGTGCGGTTCGTGCCGCAGGGAGACCGGCTCTGCTTCAAGTGGTCCGTCGACAATCCGGATGCCGTGGACGCGTTCATGGGGCCGACGGCGATGACGGGCCTCGACGTCTACCGCCAGGAGGCGGACGGCACGTGGAAGTTCGCGGCGAACCCGCGCATCTACTTCTACGACCGCAAGACGCCGGGTGTCTACGAGATGGGCTGGCAGCCGGGGCGCCCGTGCATGGTCTACCTGCCGCTGCGCACGTTCGTGAAGTCGTTCCAGGTCGGCGTGAAGAAGGGGACGGCCGTCGCGCCGATGAAGCCCCACGGCGCGGCCCGGCGCATCGTCCACTACGGCACCTCCATTGTCCACGGCGGCTGCGTGTCGCGTCCCGGCATGGCCTTCGCCGCGCAGGAGGGGCGCCTGGCGGACGTCGAGGTCGTGAACCTCGGCTTCTCGGGCGCGGGCCGCATGGAGATGAGCATGTGCGAGGTCGTCTCGTCCATCGACGCCGCGCTCTATGTGCTCGACTGCGACTGGAACATGGACGTCGACCTGCAGAAGCGGAACTACGAGCCGTTCGTGCGCGAGCTGCGGAAGCGGCGCCCCGACGCGCCGATCCTGCTCTGCGGCGGCTGCACCCAGTTCGAGAAGCCGCGCGCGCAGGAGGTGTTCGCGAAGGGCGTCTACGACCGGCTCAAGGCGGAGGATCCCGCGAAGTGGGCGAAGCTCCACTTCATCAGCGGCGTCGACATGCTCCCGAAGGAGGGCGAGGCGACGTTTGACTTCTGCCATCCGAACGACTGGGGCTCCATGCAGATGGGGCGCGTGTACGCGGCTGCGATCCGCGCGGCGATGGGCATTTAAGAGGGGGCGGGGACATGAGGAAGCTTTTCTGTCTGGCCGGGGCGTGCGTTCTTGCCTGCCTGGGACGGTGCGCGTCCGTGCCGAAGGTGATCGTCGACGCGGACGTCGGCAGCAGCACGGACGACCTGTTCGCGCTGGAGGTGGCGGCGCTGCAGCACCGCGCGGGGGCGCTTGAGCTGGCCGCCGTGATGGTCGACCGCCCGGGCGCGGACAACGTCGCGTTCACGGACGCCTTCCTGCACCACCACGGGCTCGACGGCGTGCCGATCGGCACGATCGCCGACCCGGTCGGCAAGCAGCGGATCTTCGTGCCCTACGCCTCGCTCGTGCATTCGAACGCGGTCGATGGCGCGGCCCTGCTGCCGCGCGATCCGAACCGGCCCGGCGCCGTCATGGACGCCGTGCGGCTCTACCGCGCCGTCCTCGCGGACGCCGGGGACAAGTCCGTCGACATCTGCGCGATCGGCTTCTTCACGCACCTCATGCGGCTGCTCGACACGCCGGCGGACGGCTTCTCCGACCTGACGGGCCCCGAGCTCGTCGCGCGGAAGGTCCGTACGCTCCGCATCATGGCCGGTTCCTTCGACGGCGCGCTCGACCACCCCGAGTACAACGTCTGGGGCGACGTGCCGAGCGCGCGGCGCATCTTCTCGTCCTGGCCGACGCCGATCGTCTGCACGCCCTACGAGGTCGGCGTGCGCGTGTACTACCCGCACACCGAGTGCCGCGCGGACTTCCCCGAGTCGCACCCGATCGCGGCGACCTACCGCCACTGGAACCCCGACGGCACGCACTCGAAGGCGCAGCTCATGTGGGACCCGATGACCGTTCTGGGGCTCGTGGACGAGATGAAGGGGCTCGGAATCTTCGGCCGTTCGGCGCCCGGCGTCGTCGACGTGGACAAGGAGGGCTACACGACGTTCCGCGCGGATCCGGCCGGCCGCACCGTCGTCCAGACGATCACGCTCGCCAAGGCCCTCGAGGTCCGGCGCGGCCTGCGCGCGCTCGGCGGCGCGAAGGGGCGTGCGCCCGTCAGCGTCGGCGCGACCGTGCGCGTGGCCGAGGTCGCGTCCGCGCCCCGCGAAGGCGAAGCGGGCGAGTTCCTCGTGCTCACCAACATCTCCGCGACCGCGTCGGCCGACCTGGGGGGCGTGCGCGTCGCGTGTTCGCAGCCCGAGGAGGCGATCGCCGTCGACGTCGCGCTGCCGGCGGGCACGGTGCTGCCGCCGATGGGCGCGCTGCGCCTGACGCGGGCCGCGCACTGGCCGTCCGCCGCGCTGCCGGACAAGGCGCTGAACGTCGTCCTCTACGCGGCGAACGGCGACGTGCTGTGCGAGGCGTTCGTCGACGCGCGCTGGTGGAACGGGGCCTGTCGGGGCACGGGACGCCACTTCGTCGCCCGCGAATTCGGCCCGCTCGTGCTCGAGGCCTCCCAGTGGGCGCCGTCCGCCGCCGACCCCGCGGACGCGGTTTCGCGCCGGGTGACGATTCTCCACACGAACGACACGCACGCGCACATCGACGACGGCAGCGTGGCGTTCTCCGCGATCGCCTGCGAGAAGGCGCGCCTGCTGGCGCGCGGCGAGAACGTGATCCTCGCGGACGCGGGCGACTTCGTCCAGGGCACGGCCCTTGGCGGCTTCGACGAGGGGCGGACCGTGGTCGACATCATGAACGCGGCGGGATACGACGTGGCGACGCTCGGGAACCACGAGTTCGACTACGGCATCCCGGCGATGCACCGCAACGTGGCGCGCGCGAAGTTCCGGATGACGAGCTGCAACTTCATCTCCCGCACGGGGCCCCTGGACCCCGGCCGCCTCGTGCTGCCGCCCTACGCCGTCGTGACGAGCGGGACGGTGCGCGTCGCGTTCGTCGGCGTGACCACGCCCACCGCGCTCGTGTCGGCGAAGCCCTCGACCTTCCTCGATCCGACGGGGACGTACCGGGCCTACGACTTCCTCGCGGGCGAGCGGGGCGACGCGCTCTACGCGGCCGTCCAGCGGAGCGTCGACCGCGCCGCGCAGGAGGCGGACTACGTCGTGGTGCTCGGCCATCTGGGCGTCTCCCCCGAGTCGGCGGGCTACATGTCGACGGACGTCATCGCGCACACGACGAACTTCGTGGCGTTCATCGACGGGCACTCCCACTCCGAATACACGGGCCGGCGCGTCCGCAACGCGGCCGGCAAGGAGGTCATCCTCACCCAGAGCGGCAGCTACCTCGGCGTGCTCGGGTACCTGACGCTCGAGGACGGTCAGTGCGTCTCGGCCGGCACGGTCTACCCGCGCGGCGAGCGGTCCGTCGCCGTCGAACGCCTCGAGCGGGACCTCGCCGCCGCGGTCGAGCGGCAGCTGGGCGTGCGGGTGGCCGTCGCCCCGAAGGCCCTCTGCTCGTACGTGCCGGGCACGCCCCGCCGCCTTGCGCGGTCGCAGGACTGCGGGGCGGGCGACTTCGCGGCGGACGCCGCGTGGTGGTACGCGAACGAGAAGGCGGGGCTCGCGTGCGACTTCGCGCTGGTCAATGGCGGCAACGTGCGCGCGGACATCCCGGCCGGCGACGTGACGCTCAAGACGCTGCGCACCGTCCAGCCGTTCGGCGGATCCCTCGGCGTGGTCGAGGCGAACGGGCGGCAGGTGCTGGACGCGCTCGAGTTCGGCGCGCAGGTGGTGGGCGAAGGGGAGTCCGGCGGGTTCCTCCAGGTCGCGGGCCTCCGCTATGGAATCGACAAGTCCGTGAAGAGCGCGCTCCGCATCGACGCGACGGGGAACTGGACGGCGGGCCCCTCCAACGGCGTTTACCGGGTCTACGGCGCCGAGGTCTACGACCGGGCGACCGGCGCGTGGAGGCCGCTCGACCTGAACGCGGTCTACCGCGTCGTCGGCGGGGCCTTCACCCTGGTCGAGGGCGGGGACGGATTCTCCATGTTCCGGAGCGCGAAGCGGGTCGAGAACTCCCTCGTGCAGGACTATGTCTCGCTGGCCGAGTACGCGAAGGCCTTTGGCCGGAACGCGGACGGCGTGCCGGTCCTGTCGAGCGACCGGTCCCCGCTGCGCGGGCTCGCCGGCTACGGCATTTCCTACGAGCGCCCCCAGGGGGCGGGGCGCATCGCCGTCGTTGACCGGAAGTAGGGGCCTGCCCGCTTCGCGCAAGCGGTTTTCGCATTGACTTTCCCCCGCCGATAGAGGATAATCTATCAACTTTTTTCACGGGATTCCCGAGAGGCACACAGAATGGCTGAAGAGAACAACGAGAAGGACGCCGGCGCGCTCGACCTGAGCGCGCTCGGCTCGTTCGATTTCACCCCCGCCTGGGCGAAGGGCAAGCCGGACGACAAGGCGAAGTTCGCGCGTTTCGAGGCGCGCGAGTCCGACGACGCGCCCCGTGGCGACGCGCGCGACCGCGGCCGTCCGCGCTTCGGCCAGACCGGTCCGCGCCGCGACGACCGTCCCGCGCGCCGCGACGACCGCGGTCCGCGCCGCGACGACCGCGGCCCACGTCCCGCCGACCGCCGCGACCGTCCGCCGCGCGAGTTCGTGAAGCCGCTCGCGGTCGAGGTCCGCATCCTTCCCGGCCAGAAGCAGCTGGGCGACTTTATCCGCAAGATCCAGGGCGATCCGCACATGGCCTACCCCGTGAAGCAGCTCGCGTACTTCTTCCTCGAGCACCTCGAGGCCTGCGTGCTGCGCATCTCCCCGAAGAAGGGCGTGCCCGAGGCTGCCGACATCCAGTTCCACCAGTGCAAGGCCTGCGGCTTCGTCGCGTTCTCCGAGGAGGAGCTGCTGGCGCATGTCCTCTCCGCCCACCTCTCCGACTACTACGAGGCGGAGGAGGTCGAGTGCGAGGCGCCGAAGGGCACGTTCAACTGCGTCGCCAAGTGCGGCCTGAGCGGCGTCCTCCTGGGACCGCCGAACCTCCACGGCTTCGACGCCCGCGTCCGCGAGATGATCCGCACGCGCTATCCGAGCATGAGCGAGTCCGCCTACCGCGCCCGCATCGAGATGGTGCGCGACCCGGAGGCCGTCGAGGCCTGGCGCCAGTCCGCCACGAAGAAGACGGTTTTCCGCCGCAAGGGCGAGGTCGCGGCCGAGAAGCAGGCCGCGGAGGGCGAGACGCCCGCCGAGGCCCCGCTCGTCGCCGCGCTCGAGCGCGAGGCCGCCGAGCTCGAGTTCCGCCGCCAGATCGCCCCGTCGCTCATGACGGTGCCGAAGACCGTCGACATGCCCGCCGACATGGCGCTGAAGTCGACGAACCGCGGCCTCGTCTACGCGTGCCGCGACGTCCTGCAGCGCGAGAAGCGCTTCCCGGCTTCCCTCTTCTACGCCCTGCGTGGCGCGTTCCACCACCGCAAGCTGCAGTTCTTCCGCGCCAACGATCCGCGCGGCCCCGAGTTCGTGACGTCCGTCAAGCCGACGGCGCTCGACACGGAGCACGCGATTCCCGAGCTCGTCGCGCTCGTGAAGTACGTCGAGGAGCATCCGTTCCTGCCGCCGGCCGCCGTCGTCACGGCGCTCGCGGGGGGCGATGCGGAGAAGGTGCAGGGCGCGAAGGCGCACATCATGTGGCTGCTCGAGAAGGGGCACCTGGTGTGCTACGCGAATGGCGGCCTCGTCGTTCCCGCCGACCACCCGAAGTGGCGTCCGGCGCCGCGCAAGGGCGAAGCCAAGGACGCCGGACCGGCGCCTGCCGCCGAGG
>JAEDMN010000116.1 GCA_016302985.1 Kiritimatiellia bacterium
AGTTCCACTCGGTGATGCAGAACGGCTTCGTCGGCATGCGCGTGTAGGCGCAGGCGACGGGCGGCAGCGTGCCGGCGAGGACGGGATTCCCGTTGCCGCACTTCGACGGCAGCGACCACGAGCGGGCGAGGAACTGAGGATGGTCCACGTAGAAGTGGTCGTCGACGTAGTCGTAGAGCTCCTCGCGCACCTCCATGAGCGGCGCATAGTGGCCGCCGCAGTTCTGGTTCGTGAGCAGGGCCTTCACGCCGAGCTCCTTCATGAACGCGCGCATCCGCGCGACCATGCGGCGCTCGACGTGCGCCATGAACGCGATCGTCGCGGCGTTCCTGTTCCACGCCGGCTCCTGCGCCGGGTCGTCGTGGCCCTTCGCGAAGTCCGGGTTCTTCGCGCGGGCCTCGGCCAGCCAGGCGGCCCAGGCCCGCTTCACGCAGTCCTCGTGCTTGATCTGGTCCCAGCACCACGTCAGATGGCCCTCGTTGACGAGGGAGATGAGCGGCAGGCCGGGTTCGTCCTTGTAGGCGCGCCCCGTGTAGGGGTTCACGTGGTCCATCAGGCTGCGCGTGAACGCCTTCCAGTTCTCGAACGCGGGCTCGTGCACGCCGATCAGGTTCTTGTAGACCTGCTGGTCGACGAGCCCTTCGCGGTCGATGCCGATGTTCCGCCACGGCACCTTGCGGAAGGTGAACATGTCGGTCGTCGCGTAGATGCCCTTCTCGAAGCACTTCGCGAGCAGGTAGTCGAGCGCCTTCATGCGCTCCGGGTTGACCGTCACGCCGTCCTTCGCGCCCTTCACGGCGCCATTCGGCCCCTCGTAGTGGTGGAAGCGGATCGTATTGTAGCCGAGGCGCACGAGACGCGTCACGAGCTGGTCGGCGAGCTTTTCGTCCGGGAAGCAGGCGTCGAAGCAGAGGTTCACGCCGTAGAGGCGCTGCTTCTTCCCGGGCAGGTTCTCGAACTCGAAATGGCCGTTCACGTTCCGCAGCCAGCCGTGCCTGCCGGCCGGCGCGTCGTGCAGGCCCTGGTTGGAGAAGTCGAGCGCGCTGCCCGCCTCGATGTCCTTGCGGTAGTCGAGGGGAATCCAGTCCGCGCCGGCCTTGACGACGACGGGGCGGTCGACCTCGACCTTCGTGCCGTCGGCGGACGAGAGGAAGCAGAGGAACGCGCGCTGATCGCCCTTGTCGAAGGTCCGGTCGCCGCGGGGGAAGATGCGCACGGAGATGTTCGGCTCCCACGTGCGGTCGTCCTGCACCTGGACCTTCGTGGCCTGCGGGAACGACAGGCGGAACGGCGAGCCGCCGACCGGTGCGAACTCGATCCACGCCAGCTGCTCGGTGAACATGCCGACGGTGCGGCCATCCCAGACCTTCGGGATCGTCCCGGACTTGCCGTTGGAGGTCTTCCACGTGCCGCCGGCGTAGGCCGAGCACGGGAGGACCAGGGAGAGGACGAGCGCCTCGGGCTTCTGGTCGGCGGCGCTCGTCATCGTCGCGCTCAGCAACGCGCGGCCGTCCGCGAGCGGCACGAACGTCGCGCGGCCGTCCGCGCATTTGTCCTTGGCGTCGTACAGTTCGAAGACCGCCGTGCCGGTCGAGGCGTCGGGGAACGCGAAGTCAGAGCGCACGCCGGAGGCCGTGCCGTCCCAGTTGGCGCGGTGGATCAGCATGCCCAGGCGGGCGCCCGTCACGCCCACGCGCACGTCGCCGTTCATGCCCAGACCCAGCTCCAGCGGCGCCGCCACCAGAGTCCCGGCCGCGCAGAGGGCGGCCACCATGATGTGCTTCATCCTGTACTCTCCTTCGACTAGATTTCCGGAACCACGACCTGCACCCACTTGGGGGCGGCGGCTCCCGAACTGTCGGAGGACGGCGCGACGCTGCGGATAATTGCCTCGGAGACGGCGACGGTACGCACGCCCTCTTCGATGCTCATGCCGAGAATTCGGTTGTTGTCCGCCGTGCGGGACCTGCGCGTGCGACCGGACAGGGTGTCCGCAAAATCGCGGTACACGCGCGCCAGCGCCTCGACGTAGGCCTCGCCGGACACGAACGGCGTCGTCACGCCGCCTATCGCCCCCGGGGCCGTCTGATCCGTGAAAACCTTTTTCGTTCCATCGTTCGCCACGAGCGTGAGCTTCCCCGGCTCGCACTCGCACCAGCGCATCGCGCCGTCGTCGCCCGTGATCTCGACCACGAGGCCCTCGCGGTGCCCCGCGGCGATCTGCGACATCATGAACACGCCGTCGATGCCCTGGTCGGTGCGCACGAGCACCGTCGCGTCGTCGGGGATGAGGCGGCCGGGCACGCACGCGCGGGCGGTCCCGCACACGGACGTGATCCTGTAGCCGGTGATGAATTCGAGGACGTACTGGCAGCAGGCGGAAAGGTCGTTGATGACGCCGCCAAGGCCGTTGCGCTGCCGGTCGGTGCGCCACATCGCCTGGCGGTTCCCCTCGAGCTCGACTCGGCCCGCCATCCAGCCGGTCTGCATCATGACATGGAAGCGGCGCACCCGGCCGAGCACGCCGTCCTTGAAGAACTTGCGCGCCTTCAGCAGCATGGAGTAGGCGGGGTAGACGAGCGCGATCCGGTACGGGACGCCCGTCGCCTTCGCCTTGCGCGCCAGGTTCGTCGCCTCGTCGAGATTGCAGGTGAACGGCTTCTCGCCGAGAACCGGGACGCCGCAGTCCATCGCCATCATCGCGATGGGATAGTGCATCGTGTTGGGAAGCACCGCCGACACGAAGGAGACGCGCTCCTCCTTCGGCAGCTTCGCCTGGTGGCGCAGGAGGTCGCGGTAGGACCCATACACGTCGCGGACGCCGAGGCCGAACGGCTCCTGGCAGTCGTACGAGGACTGGCGCGTCGAGCCAAAGGCGCCACAGGCAATCCTCAGCCTTCCGGCCTTCTCGATTGCCTTCCGGTGGACGGCCCCCATGAACGAGGCCAGGCCACCGCCGATCATGGCGATTTTCTGCTCCATCTGCGTCACGACACGTTGTCCGAAGGTGTCACATGATACCAAAGCCCGCGCCTGAAAGCAAGCCCGCAGCGAAACGTGGGATTTCGCTTCGGATCGTTCCGAGGCGAAATCCCGCGCGCGCGACCTTCGTGCGTGGCGGGGTTCGGCCAGACCCCGCGGGAAAAGGAAAACGCGCCGGCCGATGGCCGACGCGAATTTCGAATGGCAGTCCCAATGAGAGTCGAACTCATCTTACAGGCATGAAAAGCCCGTGTCCTAACCGATAGACGATGGGACCGCGGTGAAAACGGATGCAGTATATCAAATCCCCGTCACCCGCGCAAGTGCGAAAATGCCCTACGCGCCCTTCTGCTCCTGGATGAGCTTGTTGAGGTTGAGCATGCGCGTGCTGAGGTCGCCGAACGTGACGTCGTTCGAGTAGACGTCCTTGTAGTAGGCGTAGGCCTTCTCGTAGTCCTTCGCGTCCTCGGCGCAGAGGCCGAGCTGGTAGACCACCTTCTTCTTGAGGTCGTCCATCGTCGGAATCTGGTCGCGGGCGGTCTCGAGCTGCATGACGGCCATGTCGCGCTGGCCCTTCTTGAGGAAGCACATCGCGAGGTAGTAGAGCGCCTGCAGACGGTCCTTCGGCGACTTCTGGGCGAGCTGCAGGTGCTTCTGCGCCTCGTCGTAGAACGTCTCGTCGGAGTCGCCGTAGATGTAGTACTGGTAGCCGAGCTCGAAGCGGAGGTGCAGGTCGTTCGGGTAGCGCTCCACGCGGGTCGCCAGGTCGTCGAACACGTACTGGTTCTTCTCCATCTCGAGGTTGTCGGCCTCCTCCTCCTTGCCGGCCTTGCGCAGCTCGCCGATCTGGAACTCGTAGTTCGCCGTCATGACCGTGGAGAGCATGCGGTCGAGCTCCGGGTCGGCCTGGCTGACCGTCTGGGCCTTCTGCAGCGTTTCGATCGCCTCGGGGAAGCGCTTGTTCTGCATGAAGATTCGGGCGAGGGCGCGGTAGAAGTTGAGGTTGTTCGGCTCGCGCTCGATGGCGGCCTTCTTCTCCGCGATCATGGCCTCGGCGTCGTCGCCGACGACGACGGCCTTGTTCTGCTGGTTGATCTTCTTCGCCTGCTCCTGGTTGGCGAGGATGGCCTGGTAGCCGCCCTTCTTGCCGACCGTGTCGCTCCAGCCGCTGGACATCGTGGCCTGGGCCTCGGCGCTCTTGAGCAGGCCGAGGATGCGCTGGTCGCCGGGCTTGAGCTGGGAGAGCTTGACGTACGCGTCGCGCGCCTTGTCGTAGCGCTTCGCGGCGACGTAGTACTGCGCGATGCGCTCGAGGAGGTTCGCATCGCCCTGGTTGCAGGAATAGGCGGCCTCGACCGAAATGGCGGCGGCCTCCGGCTTGCCCGCGGCCTCGGCGGCCTTCACGGCGCACTCGATGTTGTCGGCGTCGAGCGGGTTGATCGCGAGGAGCTTCTCGGCCTCGGCCATCGCCTCGGCGCCCTGGCCCTTCTTCGCGAGGGAGAGGATCTTGGAGCGCTTGCCCATGTTGGTCAGGCTCTGCAGCTTCAGCGAAAAGCCGGACGGCGGGTTCTGGCGGAACTTCGCGATCTGGGCGGCGCGCAGGAGACGGCGGGTCTCGAGCAGGTCGGGGGCGCAGTCCAGCGCCTGGGAGAGCATCTCGACCGCGAGCTCGTAGCGGCCGGCTTCCAGGGACTGGCGTCCGCGGTTCATCAGGTTCTGTGCTTTCTGTGCAAGTGCGTCGTTAGCCATTTCTGCTCCTTCGGAAAATCTGCTTTTGCTAATTATAGCATCCCCCGCGCATGCGTGCAAGCGCCAGGGGCGTGGCGAATCAGGGATGCGCCGCGAGGAACGCCTCGACCTCGGCGCGGTTCGGGCAGGCCGGCGGGCGGCCGGAGAGGCCGCGGCACTTCAGCGCCGAGACCGCGCTGCCGAAGCGCATCGACTCGCGCAGGTCGTGCGTCTCGATCCAGCGGATCGCGAAACCCGTGTGGTAGAGGTCGCCGCAGCCCGTGGTGTCCACGACCTTGTCGACGGGGAACGCGGGCAGCTTCACGAAGTCCCGGCCGTCGAACGTCATCGAGCCGCGCACGCCCATGGTGGCGCCGGCGACCGCGGGGCGGTAGGTCTCGTAGATCCTGCGCACGGCCGCCTCGGCGTCCGCGAGGCCCGTCAGCTTGAGCGCGAACTCCTCGCTGCAGACCAGGAGGTCCGCGTAGGGCAGCAGCTCCGGCACGCCGTCGCGCAGAGTGCCGGCGTCGAAGTTGACGACCACGCCCGCCTCCTTCGCGGCCTTCGCGCCGGCCAGGGCGCCCTTCGGGTTGTGGCCGTCGATGTGGAAGATCTTCGCCCCGCGCACGAGGTCGAGGTCGACTTCGTCCGCCTGCAGCTCGGTGAGGCCCTCGCGCGTCCAGGCGCAGGAGCGGTTGCCCGTCTTCTCCTCGATCCAGAGATAGGCGATCGCGCTGGACGCGCCGGGACGGATCTTCATCGCGGACGTGTCGACGCCCTGCTTCCGGAAGTCCTCGAGAATCATGCGGCCGTCGGGGTCGTCGCCGACCGTGCCGATGTACGCGGCCTTCAGGCCCAGCGCCGCCGCGCCGGCGGTGGAGTTGGCGGACGGCCCGCCGCCCAGAATGGCGTGCTTGAGCATCTGGACCTTCGTGTCCATGGGAATGAACGGCAGCACCGCGAGATGGTCGTTCGAGCAGTAACCGAGTCCGACGAAATCAGCTTTCAATATAGTCGCTCCTCTGGAGGATTTTGCATGGGCACATTAAAGCATATTCCGCGCGCGAAGGCAAGTTCGCATGCGGACGCGAAGGCGCGCGCGTCCTCGGAGGAGGGCTCAGCCCTTCCGCCACAGGAGGAAGGCCACATACGCGCCGCCGGCGAGGAATGCGAGCAGGATTGGCAGCAGGAAGCCGGTCCAGCCGTTGCGGACGCGGCCGGCCCGCGGTTCGGAGTCGCCGTCGTCGTCGTCCCGCTCGATGCCGACGACCTCGACCAGCCCCTCGGCGCGCAGCGCCTCGACGGCCCGGTCGTGGTTGCGCGCCTGCACGCGCGTCTCGACGAGGCGCCCGGCCGCGTCACGGTAGCAGACGACATAGTTTCGCCCCGATGTCCCCGTCCCCTTGCGGGATTGGATCTTCAGCGCAATCAGGTCCGCGAGCTCCCCGACGGTGCGGGCCGAGTCAAAACGATTCCCGTCGATCGGGATGGAGAAGTCCTGTTCGAGCTTGACCATGAAGCGGTGGCGGCGGAACGGGTCGTCCGGCAGGTAGCCGGAGACGAGATGGCCGGGCTCGACGGCCTCGGCCGAGGTGTCGGCAGCGGCGGCAAGCCGTTCGGACAGAACCGCCATCACCGACGCGTGCAGACGCGGCGGCACCTCGGGAACCTGGAAGTCCACGTTCATCGTCAAAGTCCTTTCGACGCGTCCCACTCCACCGCGTTTGCCGATAGTCTACCACAGCGCCGAACGGACTGTCAAAAGCGTTTTACAGTTTTGATTTTGACGATGCGCGTCCGCGTCAGCGGGCGAGCCGCACCCAGACGAAATCGAGCTTCGCCGGCACGGAGACGCGCAGCACGCCGCCTTCGACCGCGGCGGTTCCGCGGCCCGCCAGCACCTCCGCCCGGACGGTCCGGAGGTACGGCGTGAGGTCAAGCGCGAAGGCGGCGCGGTCGTTCAATTCGCGGAACAGGAGCGCATAGCCGTCCCCGTCCCCCTTCGGCGCGGCGACGAAGCCCGTCCACGCGACGCCGTCGGGCGCCGAACCGACCGGATGGACGTAGCCGGCGTGGACCGCGTCGCGGTGCTTCTTCCAGGTCGCGACGAGCGGCTTCCAGGCCGCGGCGGTCGCGGGGGCGAGGTTCTGGATCTCGAACCAGCCCAGCGGCGAGGCGAACATCACCGTCGCGAAGAGCGCGTCCTTCGGCCAGCGGGACGGCGCCAGCGGATCGTCCGCGGGGTAGGCCTCGGGCAGGCGGTCGGGATTGAGCACCTCCATGCGCAGGCGGGCCGGGTCGACCACGTGCGCGAGCGACCAGAACGCGCGGAGCGTCTGGTGCGGATACCAGAGCCGGCCGTCGCGCAGGCGGATGTAGCGGTTCTCGACGAAGACCGGCCCGACCTCGGGGAAGCCATAGTAGCCGGGACGAACCTGCGCCGTCACGTCCAGGTCGACCGTGATCCGCCCCTGCGACCCGTCCAGCAGCCCCTGCATGAGCCGCTTCTGGCGGTCGAGGGCGAGCGGCGTCTCGGACTTGATGGAATCGAGCTTGAAGTAGTCGACCCCGAGGTCGCGATGCAGGCCCAGCAGCAGGGCGACGTCCTTCTCCCAGTGCTCGGCCTCGTTCGAGCTGTCGGGACCGTACCAGAGGCCGAACTTCATGCCCTTCGCCTTCGCCGCGTCGACGACGGGCTTCAGACCGTGCGGGAAGCGGACCGGATCGGCCTTCCAGAACTCGGGGTCGTGCCAGAAGGAGCTCCAGCTGCCCTTCTCGCCCTTCTTCAGCGCCGCGGAGTTCGCGGTGCGGCCCTTCTGCCAGCCGTCGTCGATCTGGATGACGTCGACGCCCAGCTCCGCGCCGGCCGCAACCTCGCGCAGCAGGAACGCCTCGTTGATGCAGGCGTCGCGGTTGCCGTCGCCCCAGGTGTTGGTGAGGAACTGCCCGTCGCGTCCGGGCACGTAGGCGCGAAGCCGCCGCTGGAAGTCGGTCGCCGCGCGCACGCGGCCGACGGCTCCGCCCGCATACGGCACGCGCACGCACGGGTAGCCGTTGTCGACCACGACCAGGCGACGCGCCCCCGGCTCGACACGGTAGTCGATCCCCTTCACGGGACGCGATGCCGGCAGCGGAGCCACGCGGAAGAACGCGACGCCCTCGCCCGACAGCGCGTCTTCGACGAAGACGGCGGGCGCGGTCAGTTCGAGCTTCTGCTCGCAGCGCGCGAGCAGGTACTCGGTCTCGAAGTAGAGCTCGGCGTGCCGGTCGGTCTGGTCCTGCAGCCGCACGACCGTCAGCTTCGGGTGCGTCCACTTCCAGGCGAACGTCTCGTCCGCGGCGTTCAGCGCACCGGCGCACACGCCGGCGGCGAGGATGCAGAGGATCTTCTTCATGTTTGTTCCCTTATCTGACGGCCGCGGCGGCGCGGCGCGGATACATGGAGGCGGAGACGTCGCGGATGGCGCCGACGAGCTCGGTGTACGGCACGTCGGTCGTGGAGACGAGGCCGCACTGCGCGTTCGCGCCCTCGCCGAGCTGGCCGGTGATCGGGCAGTCTCGCCAGCAGAACCAGTGCGCGCCGACGTAGTTCGGGTTGTCGACGGCCGCGAACAGGTAGTCGCGGTAGCAGGCCGCGCGCGTCTTCTGGTCCTTCACTGGAATCAGCGAGGCGTAGAAGTAGCCCGTGTCGTAGCAGCCGAAGTGGAACTCGGTGACCAGGAGCGGCTTGTCGACGCTTCCGGCGGGCAGCGACACGCCCGGCCGGTGGTCGTAGACGTTGACCGTCACGACGTCGAGATGGCGCGAGGCGGCGCGGAAGACCTCCGGGTTCTGCTTGTCGTTGCGGTCGCCGAGGTAGAGATGGTTGGGCGCGACGGACTTGATGGCCGCGCGCACGGTCGAGTAGTACTTGTCCGCCACGGCCTCGCCGAGCAGGCGGAGGTCCTCCGTCGTCGCCGTCGCGGGCGTCCGCCCCTTCTGCGCGAGCAGCTTCAGCAGCGCGGCCTTCGCGGGCTGGCCGTCGGGGGAGGCCAGCACGCCACGCGCGAGCGCGGCTCCGTCCGGGCCCCAGGACTGCTCGTTGTTCGAGGTCCAGCCGAGACACCAGGCGTTCGTGCCGGCCGCCGCACGGGCGCGGACCTGTCTCAGACAGTCCGCCTCGAACGCGGGGTCGAACGGGTCGCCGAGCTTGCCCCAGTAGCCGTTCGCGCCCTCGATCGGCCGTCCGCGCGGACCGATGGAGACCACGTACGGCACGCGGTCCGGACACTTCATCAGGTCCGCGCCGGTGCCCGTCGTGACGTTGATGCCCCAGGACCGCATGCGACGGGCCGTGTTCTCGGCGTTCCGGCGCCGCCAGTCGTCGCCGAACTTCAGCCACGCGTTGTGCGCGGAGAAGGAGAAGGACCAGAACGGCGCGTGCTCCGGATCGCCGTAGTAGTTGCGGAAGACGGGCTTCCTGTGATAGGTCCAGAACTGCTTCGTGTCGCCCGCGCGCGGCGGCAGCTTCTCGAAATAGGCCTCGCGGCCCGAGATGCCCGTCGAGGCGAGCTCCCAGCCGCAGTTCACCCCGTGCGCGAAGAAGAGGCGCCCCTCCGGATCGACCAGCCACCACCGGCCGCCGACCTTTTCCGTGCGGAAGTAGCCGGTCGCCTGCAGCTGCGGCCCCGCCGCCCAGCCGCCGAAGCGGTCCGCCCCGGGAATGCCGCACGGCTTCGCGGCGAGCTCCGCCGCCTCCGCATCGGCGCGGGCGCGGAACTCGGCGCGGGAATGCACCTTGTCCGGCCAGTCCGCGAAGTTCGCCTGCCCGAATTCGTCGACCCAGGGCGAGAAGCCGTCCGCCTTCAGGACCCGGAGCGCGTTGCCTTCGCTTCCGTCGCCCGGGACGACCTCGACGCGCGTGACGCCGAAGTCGACGTCGCTCGTCCCCGCGGGGAGGTAGACGGCGATGGACTTCACCTTTTCGAGCGAATAGGAGGAGCCGGCACCGACATGCGGGTTGCGCTTGAGACCGAGCAGCTTCGGATCGCGGTCGAAGACCCACGACTCGGCGAACAGACGCAGCTCCTTCGTGCGCTCCGCGTGCGGCGGGACGGTGAATCCGCCCTCGGGAAGCCGGCCCTGGACCGTCTCGCCCTTGACCTTGACGGCGAGGCGCAGGGCGCGGTCCGTGCAGTTCGTGAACGTCACCTTCACCGCGCCGGCCCGGGAGAGGTCCCGCGGAGCGGGAAAGGCGAAATAGGCGCCCGGCCAGAGGGTGGCCTTGCAGGCGCCCACATGCACGAGGGCCAAACCGCCGCGTGTCTCAACCGTGGCGCAG
>JAEDMN010000365.1 GCA_016302985.1 Kiritimatiellia bacterium
CGGGCGGCATCCTCAAGGTCGACAACTTCATCAACCACCAGATGGACGGCGACCTGATGTGCAGCTGCGCGCGGGAGATGGTCCGCCTGTTCAAGCCCACGGGCTTCAACAAGATCCTGACCGTCGAGGCCTCGGGCATCGCGCCGTCGATCTTCGCCGGCTACCTCGCGCACGTCCCCGTGGTTTTCGCCAAGAAGGCGACGCCGAGGACGCTCGACGACAAGTTCGTCACCAAGGTCCACTCCTTCACGAAGGACCGCGACTACGACATCATCGTCTCGAAGGAGTACCTCAAGCCGACGGACCGCATCCTCTTCGTGGACGACTTCCTCGCCTGCGGCAACGCCGCGCTGGGCATGCTGGACCTCTGCCGCCAGGCCGGGGCCGGGCTGGTCGGCATGTCCTTCCTCGTCGAGAAGGCCTTCCAGGGCGGCCGCGCGGTCATCCATGCGAAATGCCCGGGCCTCCCGATCGAGTCGATGGCCGTCATCACGGCCCTCGGCGACGGGTGGATCGAATTCCAGACGGCGAACTGAATTTCTCGTGTAGAAGTAAAATAGGAAACCGCAAGATGAAGAAACTCATGATTGCCGCGGCCATGTCCGCCGCGGTCTTCGCCCAGGCCGACGAGCAGAAGCCGGCCGGGGCCGAGCAGCAGCCCGCCCAGCTTGAGGAGAAGGACGACACCTTCCCCGTCTGGGGCTTCGGCAACTACGGCATCTATTCCGGCTACCAGCTCTACGGCTCGCTCCTCAACTCCGAGCCGACGCTGCAGGGCTATGCCGAGGTCAACTTCAACATCCCGGCCGACCTGGGCTACATCGGCGTCGGCGTGTGGTCCAACACGGACCTCACGGACAAGCGCCGCGACCTCTACGGCAAGTGGTTCAACGAGTGGGATCCCAACATCCACTGGAGCAAGACGTTCTGGTTCGACGACGACCAGAAGTGGGGCCTGCAGTACCTGACCGAGTTCGTGTGGTACTACTATCCGCACGGCCGCGGCCATGACCACAACACGCACGGCAAGAGCCACTTCCAGTATGGCCGCAAGACCATGACGACCATGGACTGGAACCACTACTTCGAGCTGAAGAACCCCTACGTGACGCCCTACTTCAAGTGGGTGCACGAGTACCACGAGAACAAGGCCAACCTGTTCCTCGGCGGCCTGAAGCGCACGGTCGAGGTCTGCAAGAACCTCACCCTCACGCCCGCGGCCGAGCTGGTCTACCGTTCGCACCGCTACAACTGGTGCTTCCCGACGGCCGGCTGGACCGAGACCCACGGCAGCGGCATGGCCTCGCTGCGCGTCGGCGCCGACGCGAACTACCGGCTGACGGACAACCTCGGCCTGTTCGCGAAGGTCTACTGGTGCCACACCGTCGACCACTCCCTTCGCAGCGCGGCGGAGCATGGTTCCGGCGGCGACTACGGCCAGTACAAGGACTTCGCCTGGGGCGCGATGGGCGTCTCGTTCAACTTCTGAGCCAGACGATGGACAAGACCTATCTCTCGGCGGACCAGTTCATGCGCGACGCATGGCGGCTGGCCGCCGCGGTCAGGAGGTCGGGCTGGAAGCCCGACCTTCTGGTCGCACTCTGGCGCGGCGGCGCCACGGTCGGCGTCTCCGTGCACGAGTTCTTCAAGGTCTCGGGCTGGGATGTCCAGCACATCCCCCTCAAGTGCGCCAGCTACACGGGCATCGGCGCGAACGCGGGCGACGTCGTCTTCACCTTCGGCGAGGACGTGTTCGGCCTGATGCGGCCTGGACAGCGGGTGCTCATCGTCGACGACGTCTTCGACACCGGCAAGACGGCGAAGGCCGTCAAGGCGCGCATCGACGCGACCGGGGCCGACATGCGCATGGCCTGCGTCTACTGGAAGCCGGCGAAGAACCGCACCGACCTGAAGCCCGACTACTACGTGCGGGACGTCGGCAACGACTGGATCGTCTTCCCCCACGAGATCGAAGGGCTTTCGCCCGACGAGATCCGCCGGAAGGATCCGCTGCTGACGGAGCTGCTGGACTGATTTCGCGGCCGTGAACGCCCTGCGCGGACATCGCTGCGCGCGCGTCGC
>JAEDMN010000117.1 GCA_016302985.1 Kiritimatiellia bacterium
TGCCGCGGCCCGTCGCGCCGTGCACGAGCACCGTGCAGCCGGCCTTCTTCATCGCGGGCAGGAGGGCGCGCACCGTCACCGCGCGGGCGATGCCCGTGGAGTTCCAGTAGCCGCCGTCGTACATCGCCTGGCACTTGACCGTCTCGAAGCAGATCTCGGCCATTTCCTTCGTCACGTCGACGATCGTCGTCTCGACGCCCGTCGGGGCCATCTTCTTCTTGATGTCGTTGATGTCCTTCTCGTCCGGCTGGCCGACGTTCGCGGAGAACGCCTTCACCTTCACGCCGGCGTCCTGCAGGACGCAGCAGATGGTCTTGGAATCGAGGCCGCCCGACACGCAGACGCCGACGGTCTTACCCTTGAGATCAGCAAGTTTCATTTTGCGATGCACCTTTCTTTGAAAGAGGGGAAGATTATAGCACATATCCGGCCTAGCGATAATACGCGAAGCGCCTTTCGATGCGCTCCATCGCCCAGGCGACGAGGTAGTTGAAGACGTAGTAGAACACGCCGGCCGCGACGAGCGGCGCCATCGTCGTGTTGGCGCTCGAGAGCTGCTTGGCGAGCGTGAACATCTCGGTGACCGCGATCGTGAACGCGAGCGAGGTGTCCTTCACGAGCGTGATGACCTCGTTGCCGACCGCCGGAATCACGCGCTTGACCATCTGCGGCAGCACGATGCGGAGGAACGTCAGGCGGCGGCCGAGGCCCAGCGCCTTCGCCGCCTCCCACTGGCCCGCCTCGACGGCGAGGATGCCGCCGCGGTAGATCTCCGCGAAGTAGGCCGCGTAGTTCATCGAGAACGCGAGCACCGTCGCGAGCAGGCGCGGATAGCGCGCCAGCGACATGCCGAAGAGGTAGTACGGCGCGAAGTAGACGAAGAGGATCTGCAGCATCAGCGGCGTGCCGCGCACGACGCTGATGTAGAGCCGGAAGACCTGCGAGACGACCGGGTTCGCGGACATCCGCCCCAGCGCCACGAGCAGGCCGAGCGGCAGCGCCAGCAGCAGCGTGAAGGCGAAGATCTCCGCCGAGACCAGCAGTCCCGAGAGGAGTTCGAGGACCATGCTCCAGAAGTCCATGCCGCGCCCCGTCCCGTCGTTACGGCTTGAGGATGATGGACTTGGGCTCGATCTTGTAGGCGACGGCGATCTTCTCGACCGTGCCGTCCCTGACCATCTCCTTGAGCGTGGCCTGGACCTGGTCGCGGAGCGCCGTGTTGCCCTTCTTGAAGCCGATGCCGTACGTCTCGGTCATGACGATCTCCGGCAGCTGCTCGAACTTGCCGGGCATGTCGCACATCTTCTGCCGCGCGACGCCCACGTCGAGCGCGACCGCGTCGACCGCGCCGGATTCGAGGTCCATCACCGCCTGGTTGTAGTTCGGCATCACGACGAGGCCCGCGAACGTCTTCCCGAGCGCGGCGACCTCCTTCCTCTCGCCCTTGCCGGCGAGCTCCTTCTGCACGGGCGTGTCGGTCTGCACGCCGACCTTCCTGCCGGCGAGGTCCTTGAGCGTCTTGACCGGCGAACCGGCCTTGACGAGCACGACCTGCGAACCGTCCACGTACGCCTCGCTCCAGGTGTAGCCCTCCTCGCGGCCCTGCATGGTGAAGCCGTTCCAGATGCAGCTGATCGAGCCGGAGTTCAGCTCCATGTCCTTCGCGTCCCAGTTGATCGGGTTCGCGACGAACGTCCAGCCGCGGCGCGCGCAGACCTCGCGGGCGAGGTCGAGGTCGAAGCCCTTGTATTCCTTGCCGTCCTTGAAGCCGTAGGGCGGAAAGTCCGCGTCGAACCCGACCACGAACTTCTCCCTGCCGTCGTCCGCCGCCTTGTCGCAGCCCACGAAACCCGCCAGCGCCAGCGCGGCCACGGCCGCCATCACCATCTTCTTCATGCTTCCTTCTCTCTTTAAGTCGATTTCGTTCATTATACCACAACCGCCGTCCGGTTGACCAGCAGGCGGCGCGGACACAGCGCCTCCGCGAACGCCCGGTCGTGCGTCGCGACGAGGATCGCGCACGGCAGCGCCTTCAGCGTCTCCGCGAGCCGCGTCCGCTCCGCGTCGTCAAGCGCGGACGTCGGTTCGTCCAGCAGCAGCAGGTCCGGTTCCGCCGCCAGCACGCCCGCGAGCGCGGCCCGCTGGCGCTGGCCCCGCGAGAGCGACGCGACGGGGCGGTTCCCCTTCGGCAGCCCCACGGTCCCGAGC
Organism: Kiritimatiellia bacterium; assembly: GCA_016302985.1. Taxonomy (GTDB): domain Bacteria; phylum Verrucomicrobiota; class Kiritimatiellia; order RFP12; family UBA1067; genus RUG572. The sequence goes on from JAEDMN010000117.1 coordinate 2,209, forward strand.
AGCCCGTCGATCCGCGCCGACAGGTCCGCCGCGGAGAGCCCGCGTCCCGCGAGCGCGTGCCCCACGTCCTCCCGCAGCGTCGGGAAGACGAACTGGTCGTCCGGGTTCTCGAAGAGCACCCCGATCCGCCGCCGCACCGCCTTAAGTCCTCGGCCCCGCGGCTCCGCGCCGAAGACGGAGACTTCGCCCGCGTACGGCGCGAAGCCCGCGAGCACCGACAGCAGCGTCGTCTTGCCGCCGCCGTTCGGACCCAGCAGCGCGACCTTCTCCCCCGCCGCGACCTCGAGCGTCCCGATCTCGAGCGCCGGCTCCGACGCGCCCGGGTACGACACCGACAGCCCCGCGATCCGCACCGCGGGTCCCCGTTCCGCGCCTGCGGCGTCCGCCGCGGCGCCCTTCCGTTCCGCGTCCGCGGCGCCTGCCGCGGGCCTCGCCCGCCGCAGCTCGAGCGCCCGCGCCAGCATCTCCGCGTCCCGGCTCAGCGCCTCGAACCACCGCAGCGCCTGCGCGCAGACGAGCACCGCGCCCTCCGGCAGGCGCAGTCGCCGCAGCGCCTTCAGAAAGCGCACCTCGCACACGCCGTCCCGCCGCGCGAGCGCGCCGACGAAGACCGGCACGAAGACGAGCATCGCCGCGACGCCCGGCCAGCCCGCGAGGAAGGACGCCCCCGCGAGCGCGCCCGCCGGCAGCTGGAACCGCTGCGCCAGCAGCCACACGCCGCCCGCGTGCAGGAAGCGGCCCAGCACGAGCACGAACGCGAGGGCGAGGAAGATCCGCCCCATGGAGGCGAAGCCGGTCCGCGGGCGCCCCAGCGCGCCGGCCAGGCCGACCTGCACGGCGAGCTCGACGCTCATCACGGCGACAAGCGGGGGCCACGGCAGCGGCATGCCCGTCAGAACCGAGCTCGCCAGCGGCACGGACGCGGCGACGAGCACGGCCCGTCCGGTCGGCACCAGGAACGCGAGCGTCACGAGCGGCCAGTACATCGGCAGGAACATCGGCCCCGCCAGGCCCAGGGCGTGGAACAACGTGGGAAGCGCCAGGGAGAGCGCCCCGAAGAGGCCGCAGTAGGCGTGGTCCCGCATCCTCATCGGACGCCATCCGCGGCGAGCGCGACGAGCTCGCGCGCGTGCTGCCCGACCACGGAGGTGAGCTTCGCGCCGCCGAGCATCCGCGCGATCTCCGCCACGCGGTCGTCGCCCTCCAGCACGCGGATCTCGCTCCGCGTGCGCCCGCCCTTCACGCTCTTCGCGACGGCCAGATGCCGCGCCCCGTACACCGCGCTCTGCGGCAGATGGGTGATCGCGACGACCTGGTGGTGGCGCGCGACGCCGCGCAGCTTCTCGCCCACGGCGCGGCCGACTTCGCCGCCGATGTTGGAGTCGATCTCGTCGAAGACGAGCACGGGGATCGCGTCGTGCTCCGCGACGACGGCCTTCACCGCAAGCATCACGCGCGCGATCTCGCCCGTCGACGCGATCTCGCGCAGCGGGCGCGCCGGCTCGCCGGGGTTCGGCGCGAACTGGAAGTCGACGGCGTCGCAGCCGGACGCGTCCGGCGCGTGCGCCGCGAGCCCCACGCCGAAGCCGGCCTTGAGGAAGCCGAGCCCGTGGAGCTCCTTCGTGATCTGCTTCGCGAGCTTCTCCGCCGCCTTCGCGCGCGCGGCCGTGAGCTTCGCGCCGGCGGCGCGCACCTCGGCCTCCGCCGCCGCGGCTTCGCCGGCCAGCGCCTGCAGGCGCGCGTCGCGCCCCTCGAGATCCGCCAGGCGCGCCGCCCGCGCGTCGCGCAGGACGAGCAGGGCCGCGACGTCCGCGCAGCCGTACTTGCGCTTCAGGCGCTGCACGAGCGACAGACGCGCGTCGAGCGCGTCAAGCGCCTCGGGGTCCGCGTCCAGGCGCGAGACCGAGTCGGCGATCGCGCGCGACAGCTCCTGCACCTGCACCGTGAGGCGCTCGGCCTCCGCGGCCCATTCGCCGGCGGCCTCGTGGTAGCGGGCCATCTCGCGCAGGCGCGCACCGGCGCCGATCAGCGCGGCCGCCGCCGAGTCGTCCGCCTCCGTGAGCGCCGCGGACGCGGCGTTCGCGCAGTCGAGGATCTCCGCCGCGTGCGCGGCGGCCGCGTGGCGCGCGGGCAGTTCGGTGTCGTCCTCCGTCGTCAGCTCGGCCCCGTCGAGCTCGTCGACCGCGTAGCGCAGCCGCTCGACCTCCTCCGCGACGTCCGCGGAATCCCCCTGCAGGGACGCGATCTCGTCGCGCAGGCCGGCCAGGCGCGCCCACGCGGACGCGTACTTCGCGCCGTCGATGCGCCCGTAGGCGTCGAGCACGCCGCGCTGGAACGGCTCCTCGAGCAGCGAGTGGTGGTCGTTCGGCCCGTGCACGTCCACGAGCAGCTTGCCCAGGCCCTTCAGCGTCTGGACCGTCGACGCCGCGTCGTTCACGTGCACGCGGCCGCCGCCGGACGCGGAGATCGTGCGGCGCACGATCAGCACGCCGTCCTCGCAGGCCGGCAGCCCGAGCTCCTCGAGGAAGGCGTCCACGGACGCCGGCGCGCGGAACTCGGCCTCGATGCGGGCCTCCTTCGCGCCGTCGCGGACGGTCGAGGCGTCGGCCCGGGCGCCGAGCACGAGCCCGAGCGCGCCCATGAGCACGCTCTTGCCCGCGCCGGTTTCGCCGGTGATGACGTTCAGGCCCGCGTCGAACTCGACGTCGGCCGATTCGACGATGGCCAGGTTGCGGACTGAAAGACGGGTCAGCACTCGGACGACCTCTGGAATTGGAATGGATGCCGGCTAGCAGCGGCCCGCCGCGTGCAGGAAGTCGAAGCTCGCCTTCACGTGCTCGAGCGTGTTCGGGTTGGATTCGCACTCGACGACGTACCAGAGCGTCCCCTCCGCGTCCGTCGCCTTGAAGAGCGCGGGCCAGTCCACGCCCTTCGCCTTGCCGGGCTGGCCGAGCACGCCCGTCGCGCCGCTGTTGCCGCCGTACACCTCCTTGGCGTGCATCGTGCGGGAGCGGCCCGGATACTTCCGGAACCACGCGACCGGGTCCTCGCCCGCGCTGACGATGTGGCCGACGTCCGCCTGCATGCACACGCGCGGAGACGCGTTGTCGAAGAGGATCTGGAACGGCGCGACGCCGCCGACCTTGTCCCGGAACTCGTGCTGGTGGTTGTGGTAGCCCACGAAGCAGCCGCTCTTCTTCGCCGTCTCGGCGGCGACGGAGAGGTCCTCCGCCAGCTTCTTCCAGTAGCCGGCCTTGTCCTTGCAGTCCTTCGGCGCGTTCGCCCACGGCACCATCAGGAAGCGGTTGCCGTAGCCGAGGTTGAAGTCGATCGTCTTCTGGATCTCGTTCGGCAGGACCGTGTTCAGGCCGAGGTGCGTGCCGGCGCGCTGCAGGCCGAGGTCGTCCAGCATCTTCTTCAGCTCGGGGGCCGAGAACCCGCCGTAGCCGGCGAACTCGACGCCCGCGTAGCCGATGTCGCGGACCGCCTTGAGCGTCTTGCGGAAGCCCTCCTTGTCCTTCATGAGGCCGCGCACGGAGTAGAGCTGGAGCGCGACCTGCGTCTTCGCGCCGGCGGGGGCCGGGCTGTCGGCGAAGGCGGACGTGGCGGCCGCCGCAAGCGCGGCCTGGAGGAAGGATCGGCGATTCATCTGCATGGTGTTTCTCCTGTGTTGATAGATGAAAGATTATAGCATATTGAAGGCCTGCAAACCCGCCAACCTGCCAACCTGCAACCCAGCCAACTGCGCTCGGACGCCGTTCACCGGTTTGCAGGCTGGCAGGTTCGCAGGTCCGCTCACGCCGCCCCGAACCGGGCCTGGAACTCGTCCTCGGTGATGACGGGGATGCCGAGTTCGCGGGCCTTCCTGTTCTTGCCGGAGGTCGAGGCCGCGTCGTTGTTGATGAGGAAGCTCGTCGCCTTCGAGACGGAGCCCGCGACCTTGCCGCCCCGCGACTCGATGAACGCCTTCAGCGCGTTCCGGTTCGGATAGCGGTGCACGTCGCCGGTGACGACGAAGGTGAGGCCCGCGCACGCGCCCGTCTTCGGCGCGGCCTGGAACGCGTTCAGCTCGACCTGCGCGAGCAGGTCGTCGACGACCGCGAGATGAGCGGGGTCGGCGCACCACTTCACGAAGGCCGCGGACTTCCCCGGGCCGATGCCGTCAATGGACGCGAAGACGTCCTCGCCCGGCGCGAAGAGGTCGGCCGGATGCGCCGCCTCCGCGCCCTTCGCGAAGAGCTCCTTCACGCCGTACGCGCCCAGCAGCCGCTTCGCGACGTCCGCCCCGCAGAGCGGAATCGAGAGCGCCACGAGGAACTGCGCCGCGTCGCGGGTGCGCGCCTTCTCGACCGAATCGCGGATCTTGTTCGCGCTCTTCTCGCCAAAGCCGTCCATGGCCGCGATCTCGAGCCAGTGGTCGCCGAGCCGGTAGATGTCGCCGAACGTCCGGATCCACCCGCGGTTGACGAACTTCGCGAGCGTCTCGCCCGCGAGGCCGTCGACGTCCATGCCGTCCTTCGAGACGAAGCGCATGAACTTGCGCAGCTCGCGCGCCGCGCAGGACGCGTTCGTGCACTGCAGCTTCTTCGTGCCGGTCTCCGTCTCCTGGACCGCCGTGGGCGCGCCGCAGACGGGGCAGACGGACGGGATCTCGAGCGCGCCGACGGCCTTCGTCACCGCGACCACCTTCGGAATGATCTTGTTCGCCTTGATCACCGAGAGCTCCGTGCCCGCGCCGCCGATGCCGAGGCGCTCGCACTCGGAAATGTTGCAGAGCGAGGCGCGCTTCACGACGGTGCCCTCGAGCTGCACGGGACGAAACACCGCGACGGGCGAGATGCTCGCCACGGCACAGGACCACTCGATGCGCTCGAGCACGGTCGCCGCCGTCTCGTCCTGCCACTTGAACGCGAAGCCCGCGCGCGTCGCATGGTGCCCCGTCACGCTGCCGGTCTTCGCGTACTCCGTGTCGTCGTAGCAGACGACGAGGCCGTCCACCGGAAACGGGTTCGCCTTCGACGTGACCTTCTCCGTCCAGCGGTCGATCTCGGCCTGGATGCCGTCCACCGTCGGATCGTCGAGGCGCACGCGCTCGACCGACTTCAGCCCCGCCGCGTCGAGCGCGTCCATCCGCGCGCCCCAGCCCGTCAGCTCCGCCTCCTTCGGCCCGGCGTGCACGAGCGTGAACGGCACCCACTGCAGGCGGCGCTTCTTCAGCTCCTCGACGTCCTTCAGCGTGAGCGAGCCGCTCGCGAGGTTGCGCGGGTTCGCGTAGTCCTCCTGGCTCTCCGCAAGGAACGCCTCGAAGTCGGCATAGGAGATCACCGCCTCGCCGCGCACGACGAGGTGGCCCGGAAACTTCACCGTCCTCGGAATGCCCTGGATGCCGTCCGCGAGGTGCGTGATGTTCGTGCCGACATGGCCGTCGCCGCGCGTGACGACCTTCGTCAATCGTCCGTCGTCGTAGGTGACGACAAGCGTCAGGCCGTCCAGCTTCCACGAAATCCAGATGGGACGCCCCCCGGCCCACTTCGCGACTTCCGCGACGCTCTTCGTTTTCGCGAGCGACAGCGCCGCGAACTCGTGCGGCTCCTTCTGCCCCGCCACGTCGTCCGCGGAAACCTTGTTCGTCGGCGAGTCCGGCAGCACGACGCCGGTCTCCGCCTCGAGCGCCTTCACCTGGTCGAAGAGGGCGTCCCACTCGAAGTCCGTCATCAGCTCGCCGCGGCCGTTGTAGTACGCGTCCGCCGCCGCGTTCAGTTGCGCGACCCACTCACGCATCTGACCAATTTTGGAATCCATTGTCTCACCTTCCCCATAGATCAGTACATGACCCGAGCCGTCCTAAATCCCCGGTTCGAACCAGGGTAGGGGTTCCCGCGCCTTCTCGCCGGACAGCAGACGGTCGAGCAGAAAGGCGCAGGCCCAGGGCATCGTCAGGACATTCCCCTCGAACCCGATGTTCGCATCGGCCATCTTGACGCCCCAGGAGACTTCGGGATACTTCGGCGAGGCGATGAGCTCGCGCAGTGACTTGGCCCTGTCGTTCCCGCCCTTCACCTCGAGCGGCACGATCCGGTCGCCGCACCGCACCAGGAAGTCGATCTCGAGCGGCGACTCGCCCCGTCGCCAGTAGTAGAGTTCACGTCCGCTCTTGCGAAGTGCCTCCGCGACGATGTTTTCGTAGAGTCCACCCTTCCAGACGCCCAGATTTCGATTGACCCGCACGTCGTCCGCAACGTCCCGTTCCATCATCCCGACAAGCAGGCCCGTGTCGCCCATGTAGAGCTTGAACTTCGACTCGTCGTAGTTGCCCGCCAACGGCAGCGTGGGCGCCCGCAGGCAGTGGCATCGATTGACGACGCCGGCCTGGACAAGCCAGTTGACGCACCCCTCGTATTCACGCGCCCGGGCGCCATGGGCGACCTTCGAAATCTGGAACTTCCGGTTCTGTTCGCGGGCGAGCTGGACGGGGATGTGGTCCAGGACGTTGAGGATCCGCGTCTGATCAAGTCCCTCCACGTATTTTCGGACATCGTCCCGATAGTCGCCGACAATGCGCCGCTGGGCCTCGAGGGACCCTTCGAACGAGCGCGTCTCAATGTATCGCCGCACGATATAGGGCATTCCTCCAAGAGTCGAGTAGTCGAGAAAGAGTCCCCGGACAGCCTGCAGTGTCGAAGCCCTGAGCGGCATTCGCTCCCGCAGGCTGCGCAGCATTTCGTCGACCAGGTCGTCCCCATAGCCGCGCGCCCAGAGAAATTCCTCGAAGTCCAGGGAGCTCATCTCGTAGTCAAGCTTGAAGCCGACCGAGTTGCTCGTGATGCTCCGATAGTGGATGCCGAGAAGCGAACCCGAACAAATCACGTCGTAGTCACCGCCCTGGGCGAAGAACTTCAGGGACGTGGCAATATCGGGAAACTCCTGCACTTCGTCAAAGAAAATCAGCGTCCGCCGATTCCTCGGGAATTTGAAGGAAGATTCAATCCTTGAAATCGCGGACACAACTTCCTGCGCCCCGTAGCCATCCTGGACGATGGACTTGAACTTCGGACTCTCAACGAAGTTGACTTCAACCAGACTGTCATAGGTCCGCTTGGCAAACTGCCGCACGGCCTCGGTCTTCCCAATCTGCCGGGCACCTCGGATCAGAATGGGCAATCGGGCGGCATCCGCGTGCCACCTGTCCAGAAATTCGTCAACTTTTCGTCTAAGATACATATCTCAATACAATTGCCAGAAAATACGACAATTCTATCAGGTATCTTGACACACGTCAACCCGCCATCACAAAATCACAGCGAGTTTTCGGAAGTTCATCACAAAATCACAGCGAGTTCCCGGCCATTCTCCACAAAATCACAGCGAGTGTCTTCCGCACCCCCGCTCCAGTGACAGGCCGCGAGAGAACGCCTACATGCCTTCGCCCACGCAGCCGGAGCGGGTCTTGACGCGCGGGAACGGCGTCTGGTTGTAGACGCGGGAGCAGGGCGGGATGGAGTCCATGAGCCAGACGTTGCCGCCGATTTCGGAGTCGTGGCCAATCGTCGTGTCGCCGCCGAGGATGGTGGCGCCGGCGTAGATGACGACGTTGTCCTCGACGTTCGGGTGGCGCTTGTGCCCCTTCATCAGCATGCCCGTCGACGCGTCCTTCGGGAAGGAGAGCGCGCCGAGCGTGACGCCCTGGTAGAGCTTGACGTTGCGGCCGATCACGCACGTCTCGCCGATGACGACGCCCGTGCCGTGGTCGATGAAGAAGCGCTCGCCGATC
>JAEDMN010000366.1 GCA_016302985.1 Kiritimatiellia bacterium
GCCCGGGCCCGCGCCGGGCCGTGGTGCGAGACTCCGACGCCCGGGCCCGCGCCGGCTCCGAGCGGGCCTGGGGCATCAGCGTTTCGCATTCAGCGTTTCGCATCAAGACAAAAGAACCCGCCGACGGCTGTCGGTGGGTTCTTCCGCACATGCTCCCGAACGGAGCGGTGAATTAGGCCTCGGGCTTCGTCTTGCGCAGGCCGAGACCGCGATCGCCTTCCTTCCACTGGCCACGGGCCTGGAGGAGGTTAACGCGCTCGAAACGCTTGAGAACGTTGCGCTTGGACGTGATCTTGCCGGAACCCTTCAGGCTGCGATGCTGACTCATTTTCTCTTCTCCTTGTCAAAAATTGAGACCATAGTTTACCATAACCGCAGGGTGAATGGAATAGGACTTTTAAATTTTAATTCTACAGTGAAATAATCTCGTCGTCCACGAGCGGGATCGGTGAATTTCCTGCGGGCAGGCGGAAGTGGACCTTCCAGTCGCGCGCCGGGGGCCACCCCTACCACACCTTCAGCAGTTCGGTCCAGCGGGTCGTGGCGCGGGCGGAGAGGAGTTCGCGGCGCATCTTCCAGGACTTCGGACCGAGTCCTTCGGCCGCGGTCTGGATGCGCGCCCCGCCGGACCGGCGGTTCAGCGCGTCGACAACCTCGAAGAGCTTCGACTTCGCGAGGGTCGGCGCGGGCGTGAAGAGGTCGAGCTGGCGCGCGGCGCCGGGCTTCTCGAGGCCGAAGAAGACCATGCCGCTCTTGCGGTAGCGCGCGCCGGGGGTGAAGAGCGCCTCCGCCTCGGGACGGATCGCCCGCAGCATCTCGTTCGTCGCGTCCGTGGGCTGCGGGAAGACGGCGGTGCGGGAGACCCAGCCCGCCTCCCAGCCCCCGGCCTCCTCGAACATCCCGGGGGCCGCGATCTGCGCGTAGACGTTGCAGCCGGCGGCGAGCAGGCCGTGCCGCCGGAGCTTCTGCGCGGCCTGGGCGGTGAAGGAGGCGAGGGACTCGACCAGGGCCTCGCAGGTCGTCACCTGCTCCCCGAAGGAGCGCGAGCAGGAGATGGAATCGGGATCCGCGTCGTAGTCCCGCTCGTCGACGCACGGAATCCCGCGCAGCTCGGTCGCCGTGCGCAGCAGGGTCACGCCGCCGACGCGGCGCACGTCCTCGCCGCGCATCCGCGCGAACGCGCCCGCCATGAGCACGCCCTCCGCGTGCAGCTTGACCGCAGTGCGGCGCCCGACGCCCCAGACCTCTTCGACGGGCAGGTCCTCAATGACCTCGAACGGATCCGCCGGCATCACGAACACGCCCCCCGGCCGCTTCTTGCCGATGTGGTTCGCGATCTTCGCGAGCGTCTTCGTCGGCGCGAAACCGACGCCGCACGGGATGCCGGTCCACTGCAGCACCTTCGCGCGGACGCGCCGGCCATAGGCCTCCAGGTCCGCTTCGCAGGTCGGCGGCACGATGAACGCCTCGTCGATCGAGTACTGCTCGACGGACACCGCCTCCTCGCGGAGCACCGCGAGGACCCGGCGGGACATGTCGCCGTAGAGCTCGTAGTTGGAGGACCGGAAGACGAGCTCGCCCGTCCGCTCGCGGTCCTTCAGCTGGAAGTACGGCGTCCCCATGGGGATGCCGAGCGCCTTGAACTCGTTCGAGCGGGAGACGCAGCAGCCGTCGTTGTTCGACAGCACGGCCACCGCCCGGCCGCGCAGGGACGGGTCGACGACCCGCTCGCAGGAGACGAAGAAGTTGTTGCCGTCGACGAGGCCGACCATGCGCGCCCTTCTCCGTCCCCCCGTCCCGCGCGTCAGCGCAGGAGCATGATCGTGCCGTCGGTCGGACGCAGCGGCTCGAGCGCGAAGTAGTCGATGCCCGTGTAGTGGGAGCCCGTGTTCGGCGCGCCGTTGCGGAAGTTGAACACGTTCTCGCCCGGCAGGATGTCCGAGGCCGGGATGTCGATCGTCCAGGACGTGGAGCTCCCCATCTCCTTCGTCCCGAGGCACGTGCCGTTCAGGTCAACCGAGATCGGATGGGTCGTCACACCCGCGGGACGGCTGCCGCCGCACGACGCGAGCGTGAA
>JAEDMN010000367.1 GCA_016302985.1 Kiritimatiellia bacterium
GTCATCACCCGACCTCGATCTCTCCACCTCTCCACCTCTACACGGCCATCCCATCGCCCGGCCTCAATCTCTCCACCTCTCCACCTCTACACGGCCATCCCCGTCGTCACATTCACCTGCGCAGCAGGCGATATCCCCAGTAGCCGAGGAGCTCCTTGAACATGTAGCCGTTGCGGGCGAGGTCGTCGGTCGTGGGGAGGAGATGGCGGAGCTCGAACCGGGCGGTCGCGACGGTGCAGTCGAAGTCCGCCGGCGCGGGCACGATCTCGAGGTTCGGCGCATAGCGCCGGTACATCAGCAGCGCGCGCTTCATGTGCCACGCAGAGGTCACGAGCAGCACCCGCCGCTTCGCACCCCCATCCTGGGAGGCGCACCGTTCCCCGGTGCGCGGCGCGTCCGCGCGATTGGGTTGCGCGCCGGCCCCCGGCGCGCGAGAACCACCTGCGGCGGCACCTTCGGCATTCAGCAGCCGCTGCACGAACCGCGCGTTCTCCTCGGTGTTGCGCGCCGCGTATTCGCCGACGATCGCGTTCTGCGGCACGCCGAGGTCGCGCAGCAGCGGCACGGTGCTTTCACGGTCGCCGAAGCCTGTCGGCACGACAACGGGAGCCTTGCCGGCCCGGTAGAGGCGCGCCGCGTGCCACACGCGATCCGCGGCCGAATGCATGTCGGCATAGGGATAGGCGGCCGGCGCGGCGCTCATGCCGCCGCCCAGCAGGACGATCGCGTCGCAGACGGGCGCGTCCTCGGCCTTCACGAGCTCCCAGCCGCGCTCGAGCGGCAGACCGACGACGCGCGTCCACGCGTTCGTGCCCCAGGTCCACAGCCAAACGACGCTCGCGAGGGCGATCCAGCCTGGCACGCGCCAGCTCCGCCGCCACGCGCCCCACGCCGCGCCGAGCACCAGCGCGATCAGCGCGAGTCCCAGCGGATTCACCACCGCGCCGACAACCTTGTTGATCAGATAGAACATGGCGGGAATTATAGCAAATCGGCCTGGACGCGGAGAGTGCAAGACTCTGATGCCCCGAGCCCGCGCCGAGCCTCCTGCACGCCGGGGTTGCGCGCCGGCCCCCGGCGCGCGCTCATCCACTCTCCATCGCCCCCACCTTCGACGTCGGGGCCCGTCCGATTTGCTATACTGGTGCACATGAAGATCTCGCTCATCACCGTCTGCTTCAATTCCGCCGCGACGCTGCCGTCGACGTTCGCGAGCGTGCTGGCGCAGGAGGGAGCCGAGATCGACTACCATGTCGTCGACGGCGCGTCGAAGGACGACACGGTCGCGCTGCTGCGCGGATGGGAGCCGAAGTTCGCGGCGAAAGGCATCGCCTTCACCTGGACGAGCGAGCCGGACAAGGGACTCTACGACGCGATCAACAAGGGCGTCGCCCGCGCGACGGGGGACGTCGTCGGCATCCTGAACGCGGACGACTTCTTCGAGGACGCGCACGTGCTGGCCGACGTGGCGTCCGCCTTCGACCCGCAGACGCGCGCGATCTACGGCGACATCCGCTTCGTGCGCGGCGAGTCCACGGAGACGGCGCGCTACTACTCGAGCCGGCCGTGGCGCCGCTGGATGCACAACTGGGGCTACATGCCCGCGCATCCGAGCATCTACGTGCGCCGCGAGGTCTTCGAGACGTACGGCGGCTACAAGCTGGGCTACGAGATCAGCGCGGACTTCGAATGGATGACGCGCGTGCTGTGCGGGAAGAAAGGCGGCCGGCCGCCGGTCCCCGCCAAGTACCTGCCGCGCTGCCTGGTGACGATGCGCCTCGGCGGGAAGTCCACCGGCGGACTCAAGGCCATGCTGCGCCTCAACCGCGAGAACGTCCGCGCCAACCGCGAGAACGGCTATTTCTGCTGCCTGCCCATGATGCTGCCCAAGTACGCCTACAAGGTGCTGGGCTACGTGTTCAAGCGCTGAGCATCCGCTTCCGGATCCAGGGATTCCGCGGCACCGCGCGGCAAACAGTCGTCCCGCGATGATCATTGGATGACGGGCATGCGCGCGGGAGTGCGGAGAGTGCAAGACTCTGATGCCCCGAGCCCGCGCCGAGCCT
>JAEDMN010000118.1 GCA_016302985.1 Kiritimatiellia bacterium
CGATCGGCAGCCAGGAGAAGCGGCTGCGCGCCCGCTTCAAGGGCAAGCGCGCGCCCACGTTCACATGACGCGGCGGAGGCTCCGCGGGAGGTTTGCATGAAGAGTGTGCTGATGGGATGGCTTTGTTTCGCGGCGTTGGCCGCATGCGCCCTGCCGACGGGGTGCCCGGACTTCATGGTGGAGCGACCGCGCGCGAAGGACGCCGTGGCCGTGAAGGCCGCGGACTTCGGGTTCTCGACGGCCTCCGACAAGAACGCGACGGCGATCAACCGGGCGCTCGCCGAGGCGCGCAAGGTCGGCGCGACGCGCGTCGAGCTCGCGCCGGGCACCTACCGCTGCTTCGACGAGCCGGGCGTCGTCGTGCGCGGCTTCAGCGACTTCACGTTCGACGGAAAGGGCGCGGTGCTCGTCTTCCGCCGTCCGGCCGAGTACCGGGGGCAGCCCCAGAGCGAGCTGATCCTCGACAAGGGCAACGTCTTCGTGGATGCCTGCACGCGCACCGAACTGCGCGACTTCACCCTGGACTGGGACTGGGAGGGCGATCCGCTCGGCGCCTTCGTGCGCGTTGTGGCGAAGCACGAGGACGCCGCGGCGCCGGAGAATTCGCACGTCGATCTTGCGTTCGTCGACTGGGCGCGCCATCCGAAGTATCCCGAGCCCGTCCCCGTGCAGAAGCTCTCGGCGATGGACGAATGCCGCACGCGCTTCCGGGACGGGCCGGGATTCTCGTTCGGGCAGACGGAAGGGCATTTCGGCGCCCGCAACGAGTGGGTGGCGCCGAACGTCCTGCGCGTCTGGCCGGGCATCCCGATGGAGGGGCGCAACCAGAACCCGATGGTCCGGTACGGACGCAGCCCGTCCGCCAATCTGGCCCAGGTGCGCCGGTTCGAGGACAAGGGCTTCTACCGCCTGCTGCACTGCTACTACGGGAAGAACGCGATCAACCTCGCGGGCAGCCGCCATCTCGCGGTCCGCAACGTGAACGTCTGGAGCTGCTTCGGCATGGCGATGGTGACGGACGGCGCGCAGGAATACACCGAGGTCGAGAATCTGCGCGTCGCGCCGCCGACCGCGGAGCAGTTCGCCGCGGCCTACCCGGGCGCGACGTTCCGCCCGCGCCCCGTCTCCTCGACCTCGGACGGCTTCCACGTCGCGCGGTCGAAGGGCTTCTACCGCCTGCTGAACTGCCACTGGTCGCTCAACAACGACGATTCCATCAACTTCCACGACCGCTTCACCATCGCGGTGCGGGGCGGCCCGCAGGTGCTGGACGTCGTCAACCGGCGCGGCATCGAGTACTTCCGCGTCGCGGTGGGGGCGGAAATCGAGCTCCGTTATCCGGACTTCGGCGAGACGGGCTATCGCGGGCGCGTGACGAAGGTCGTCGGCAACCGCATCTACGTGGACCGTCCGATGCCGCCCCAGAAGGGGCCGTGCTTCCTCGTGTGGGACCGCACCTACGGAACCGACAACGTCCACGTCAAGGGGTGCACATTCGAGGATTCCGGTTTCCGCAACATCTTCTCGCCGTCGAACCTGACGATCGAGGACTGCCGGTTCATCCGCATCAGCGGGTACCCCATCCGCTTCATCGCCGACTACCGCAGCGACCTGTGGTGCGAGGGCATGGGCGCGCGCAACCTCGTGGTCCGCAACTGCAGCTTCGAGGACGTGAACGTGATGCAGCCGAAGTGGTCCGCCATCTCGGCGGTCTGCGTGACGCCGACGGACTGGGACGTCGGCAAGGTGGATCCGGGCTTCGTCGGCGGGAACCTGCTCGTCGAGGACTGCGCGTTCATCCGTCCGACGGGGCCCGTGCTCGACCTGAAGACCGGACGCGACGTGCTGTTCCGCCGGGCGACGGTCGATCTGCGCGGCGTGGACACGAACAAGTGGACGACGGCCGGGGCGATCCTCACCAACGGCGCCGAAAACGTGCGTGTCGAAGGGGTCCGTGTCGTGCTTCCCCCGGCAGACATCCATCCGCCAGTTGGAGAATGACATGAACGGAAAACTGTTTCGGAACGGCGTGGAGATGAACCGCATCGCCCATCAGGAGGACCTCACGCGCCCGACGACGACTGCGAACGACGGCGTCCCGATCTGCGCCACGGCGCGCCGCCTGCGGAACTCCCGTTGTGCTATAATGGCGCCATGAAGCGCGTTCTCAGCATAAGGGTCCTGCTCCTGGCACTGCTGGCATTCCCTGCCGCCCCGGCCGACGACCGTCCCCTCGTCGACTGCGTCGACCCGATGATCGGGGCCATCACGCTCTCAGGCTATGGCGGGCACGGCCTCGGCAAGACGTTCCCCGGCGCGGCGAGTCCCTTCGGGATGGTGCAGTTGTCGCCGGACACGGTCACGGGCGGCGACAACGGTCCGGGCTACTCGTATCACCACGAGACGATCGAGGGCTTCAGCTTCCTGCACATGAGCGGCATCGGCTGGTACGGCGACCTCGGGAACTTCCAGGCAATGCCGTCCGAAGCCGTCTCGAAGTTCTCCCATTCCAACGAGACGGCGCGTGCGGGCTACTATTCCGTCCATCTCGATGACTGCGGCGTGTCGGCCGAGCTCACGGCGCTGGGCGATGTCGGCGTCATCCGTTTCACCTACCCGGCGAACCCGCGCGCCGAACTGAAGTTCGATCTCGCCCGCCGCATCGGCGAGCTGCGCCGCGCCAAGTGGTTCTCGCGTCAGGAGCTCGTCTTCGACTCGGACACCGAATTCCACGGACTCATCGCCTGCGACCACCGGGACGGAGGCTGGGGACGCGGGGCCGGCGGCGTCGACTACGCGGTCCATTTCCGCGGTTCGGTCTCGAAGCCGCTGACGGACCGCCGGTTGACGGGCGGGAACACCAATCTCGTCCTCCACGCGACGTTCCCGACGCGGAAGGACGAAGCGGTCGAAGTCGCGCTGCGCGTCTCGTTCGCCGGACCGGTCGCCCGGTCGCCGCAGGCGGATGGCATCCGCTTCGCGAACCTGCTCCCGCGCGCCCGTGCCGCCTGGGCGGACGGACCGTTTCGCGGCCTCGTGGTGAAGGGCGGCACGGAACGGCAGCGGCGGATCTTCGCGACCGCCGTCTACCATGCCTCCCTCGACCCGCGCGAGGTGAACGCGCCGCTGCCGAACGGCTTCACCCAGAAGCGGACGGTCTTCTCGGGCTGGGACGTCTTCCGCAGCGAGATGCCGTGGCTCGCGCTGCGGAATCCCGGGATCGTGAAGGAGACGGTGGAGTCGATGATGGCGGTGATGGCGTCCGGCAAACGCGACACGCTGCCGGTCTGGGACCTCTTCGGCTGCCCGTCGAGCTGCATGGTCGGCAATCCGCTGTTCCCCGTGATGCTGACGCTGCAGGACGCCGGTGTTTCGTTCGACGAACGGAGGGCGCTTGAAATGATGGTCGCGACGACGGCGAAGCGTGGCAATGCGTCCTGCGGCTATTCGCCCGGCTCGCTCTCGCAGACGCTCGAGTACTGCTTCGACGACTGGTGCGTGGCGCGTTTTGCGGAAACGCTCGGAGAGAAGGACGTCGCGGCCCGCTTCGCCGGCCGGGCGCAGTGGTACACGAATGTCTGGTGCGCGGCCGTCGGGTCGATGCGGACGCGCCAGGCGGACGGTTCGTGGCTGCCCTGGAAGGGCGAGGCCGCGCACGGACAGGGCACGGTCGAGTCGAATCCGCTCCAGCAGGGCTGGTTCGTGCCGCACGACGTCCACGGACTCATCGGCCTCATGGGGGGCGCGGCGGCGTTCGCCGCGAAGCTGGAGGCGTTCTTCGAAAAGGCGCCGGACGACTTCCTTTGGGGCGACTACTACAACCATCCGAACGAGCCCTCGCACCACGTCGCCTACCTCTTCCCCTATTGCGGGAAGCCGTGGCTGACACAGAAGTGGACGCGGCGGATTCTCGACAAGGCCTACGGCGACGACGTGCGCGGGCTCTGCGGAAACGACGACGTCGGCCAGATGAGCGCCTGGTACGTCCTTTCCGCGATCGGCCTCCACCCCGTCGCGCCGGGATCGGGCGTCTGGATCCTCACGACGCCGCTGTTCGGGCGCTTCGCGATGCCGAACGCCGCCGGCGGGACGATCTCCGTCGACGCCCGCGACGCCTCCGATCCGGGGAACGTCTACATCCGCTCGGCGATGCTGAACGGCAAGCCGCTCAACCGCGCCTGGGTGACGACGCGGGAACTGAACGCGCCGTCCGGGTGCCGTCTCGAATACGAACTCGGCCCCGAGCCGAACTTGTCCCTCTTCACGGAACCGCCCCCTCGATGCACCCGGGAAACCCGCCGAAGGGGTGCGGCGGGCAACAAAGCTACTGACAGATGAACGGCAGAGTGGTAAAATAAGATCTGGTTTTACGCGCGTATGGGGTGTATTGGGCGTGTTGTCGGATGCGCGCGGCCAGACAAGGGAGAAACTGCAGCGATGCATACGATTCTGAACCATCCGCTGGTGGACCATCGCATGGCCTACATGCGGGATGTGGCGACGGCGCCGAAGCTGTTCCGCGAACTGGTTTCCGAGGTGACGACGTTCCTGGCGTTCGAGGCGCTGCGCGACGTCAATACGCGGGAGGTCGAAGTCCAGACCCCGGTCGCCAAGACGGTTGGGCGGAAGGTTTCGGACGAAATCGTGCTCGTGCCGATCCTGCGCGCGGGCATGGGCATGCTGGACGCGATGCTCGACGTGCTGCCGTACGCGAAGGTGGGCGTGCTGGGCATGCAGCGCAACGAGGAGACGGCCGAGCCGGTGCCGTACTATTCCAAGGTGCCGCCGGCGAAGGGCGACGAGATCGCGCTCGTCATCGACCCGATGTTCGCGACGGGCGGCAGCGCGGTCGACGCCGTATCCCAGCTCAAGAAGCTCGGCTACCGCCGGATCAAGTTCCTCTGCCTCGTCTCCGCGCCGGAGGGCATGGAGAACTTCGAGAAGCACCATCCGGACGTGCCGGTTTTCACGGCGGCGCTCGACAAGCGCCTCAACTCCCATTTCTACATCGTGCCCGGTCTCGGCGATGCCGGTGACCGCATTTTCGGGACGCTCTGACCATGAAGAACATCGACAGGAAGCTGATTGCGGACCTCGAGTCCTCCATGCTCGCGGACGGCTGCTTCGACTGCGGCGAGGCGCGGATCCTGCTTGACGCCGTTCGCCCCCTGGCGGCGGACCATGCCGAGATGGCCGAACTCGCGCAGATCCTGGAAGGGGTCCTCGAGGCCGGCAAGGTCACGGCGGAGGAGTGCCGGAAGGTCGCCGCCTACCTGAAGTGGCTGGCGCGGGAAGAAGAGCAGGCGGTCGAGGAGCAGGGGCTCCTCGGCCGTCTGTTCAAATTGGGGCGCAACCGGACGACGGTCCGCACCGAGGTCGTCGCCGGCGTCACGACGTTCATGACGATGGCGTACATCCTCGCCGTGAATCCGAACCTGCTGTCCATGGCGGGCATCCCGCGCGGCGGCGTGTTCCTGGCGACGGCGGTCGCCGCGGTCGTGGGCACGCTGCTGATGGCGTTCCTGTCGAACTACCCGTTCGTGCTGGCGCCGGGCATGGGGCTGAACGCGTTCCTGACCTTCGGCGTCGTGTTCGGCATGGGCTACAGCTGGCAGTTCGCGCTGCTGGCCGTGTTCGTCGAGGGACTGGTGTTCCTCGCGCTCTCGCTCACGCCCGTGCGGGAAAGCATCTTCAACGCGATCCCGTTCACGCTCAAGAAGGCGGTGGCGGCCGGCATCGGCCTCTTCATCTGCTTCATCGCGCTGCAGACCTCGGGCGTGATCGTCAACAACGACGCGACGCTGGTCGGCCTGGTCTCGTTCAAGAACGTGAACTTCCACACGCAGGGCGTCTGCGCGCTGCTCGCGCTGGCGGGGACGCTGGCCACGGGCGTGATGCTGGTGAAGGGACTGAAGGGCGCGATCCTGCTCGGCATCCTCGCGACCTGGGTGCTCGGCATGGTCTGCCAGGCGACGGGGATCTACGTGCCCGACCCGGCGGTGAAATGCTTCTCGCTCTACCCCAACTTCACGCTCGGGGGCATCTCGCAGAACTTCTCGGAGTTCGGCAGGACGTTCGGCGCGCTCTTCGATCCCGCGGGCTGGACGCACACGGTGGACAAGCAGGTCGTGGGCAGCGGCTGGACGCTGGTCCGGTCCCTCGACTTCTTCGTCGTGATGTTCGCGTTCTTCTTCGTGGACCTCTTCGACACGCTGGGCACGCTCATCGGCGTCTCGATGAAGGGCGGCTTCCTCGATCGCCAGGGCCGGCTGCCGCGCATCTCCGGGGCGCTCTGCGCCGACTCGATCGCCACGTCGGTGGGCGCCGTGCTGGGCACCTCGACGACGACGACGTACGTCGAGTCCGCCTCGGGCGTGATGGCGGGCGGCCGCACGGGCCTCACCGCCGTCGTCTCGGCCGGCTTCTTCGCGCTCGCGATCCTCTTCGCGCCCGTGTTCCTCGCGATTCCCGCGTTCGCCACGGCGCCGGCGCTGATCGTGGTCGGCTACATGATGCTCTCCTCCTGTGCCGACATCGACTGGCGCGACCCGGCCGAGGCCGTGCCCGCCTTCCTCGCGGTCGTGGCGATGCCGTTCACCTACTCGATTTCGGACGGCATCATGTTCGGCGTCATCTCGTACACGGTCATCAACGCCTGCGTCGGAAACTACCGCCGCATCCACTGGATCATGTACGTCCTCGCGGCGCTGTTCGTCGCGAAGTACGCGCTCATGTAAGGACGGGAGAACAGGGAGGAACTGCTCATGGCCACGAAACTTGAACAGGGGAAGGACGCCGTCTACGACGCGCGCACCCTCGGCTATCCGAAGATGGGCCTGCTGGGCGTCCAGCACCTCTTCGCGATGTTTGGCGCCACGGTGCTGGTGCCGCTGCTGACGGGGCTCTCCGTCTCGGCGACCCTGCTCTTCGCGGGTGTCGGGACCCTGCTCTTCCACTTCCTCACGAAGCGGATCGTGCCCGCGTTCCTGGGCTCGAGCTTCGCGTTCCTGGCGGGCTACTTCGCCCTGACGGGGATGGCGGGCAAGCCGGGCTGGGAAAATCTCGGCAAGACCGATCTCCTCGCCTACGCGTCCGTCGGCGTCGCGGTCGCGGCCCTGATCTACGTGGCCGTTTCCGGCTTCGTCAAGGTCTGCGGCGTGAAGAAGGTGATGCGGTTCTTCCCGCCGGTGGTGACGGGGCCGATCATCATCGGCATCGGCCTCGTCCTCTCCCCTGTCGCGGTCAACAGCGCCTCGACGTGCTGGCCGGTCGCGCTGGCGGGCATCCTGGCGGTCGTCGTCGCGTCCGTGTTCGGGCGCGGCATGGTGAAGATCGTCCCGATCCTCATCGGCGTCCTGACGAGCTACGCGGTCGCGATCCTCTACGGGAACGTGGCGCATTTCGGCCCCGCCGTCGATTTCTCGAAAGTCGCCGCCGCGCCCTGGATCGGGCTGCCGTTCCACTGGAACGAGACGGTCTTCCCGATCCTCGCGCACGCGGGAGACAACTGGAACCGCATCGTCTCGGCCGTCCTCACCGTCGCCCCGCTCTGCGCGGCGACGATCATGGAGCACGTCGGCGACGTCTCGGCGATCGGCTCGACGATCAACCGCAACCTCTTCGAGCGGCCCGGCCTGCACCGCACGCTGCTGGGCGACGGCCTCGCGACGTTCGTCGCCGCGGTCTTCGGCGCGCCGGCCAACACGACGTACGGCGAGAACACGGGCGTGCTGTCGCTCTCCAGGGTCTACGACCCGCGCGTCATCCGCATCGCGGCCGGTCTCGCGATCGTCCTCGCGTTCTGCCCGAAGTTCGCGGCCGTCATCACGACGCTGCCCGCGGCCACCGTCGGCGGCGTCTCGTTCGTCCTCTACGGCATGATCTCCGCGGTCGGCGTGCGCAACCTCGTCGAGCACCAGGTCGACTTCGCCAAGCCGCGGAACATGCTGATCTGCGCCATCTCCATCGTCTGCACGCTCGGCATCAGCTTCTCGGAGGCGAAGTCGATCGCGTTCACGGTCGGGTCGGCGAAGCTGTCCCTGTCGGGCCTCGCGGTCGGCGCGCTGATGGGCATCCTGCTCAATGCCATCCTGCCGGGGAAGGACTACGCCTTCACCGAGACGGAACCGAACATGAAGGACGCGGACCGCTTCGGCGGCGTCAAGAACAACTGAGCGGCGGAAGGGGAGCGGCGATGAACGTCCAGGAAAAGCAGGCCTTCCGGCAGATGGTCCAGGCCCTCGGCAACTTCGTCGGTGCCGACGGGAAGATCGACTTCAACGAGACGACGGCGATGCTCGGCCTCGTCCGGCCCTTCGCGGCCCTCGACTCGGACTGCGCGAAGCTGGCGGAGGCGCTGGAGAGCGTCCGTGCGGACGGCGTCGTCGACGCGGACGAATCGAAGGCCCTGGCCGAGCTGATCCGCCGCATCTCCGTGCAGGGGGCGGGGCTCGTCTACGGCATCGAGGACCGTCCGCCGTTCTTCGCGGCGCTTTTCGCCGCCTTCCAGCACCTGCTCGCGATCTTCGTCGCGATCATCACGCCGCCGCTCCTCATCGCGGGCGGCCTGAAGATCGAGGACCTGAAGGTGAAGGGCTTCCTCGTCTCGATGGCGCTCTTCGCGTCCGGCGTCTGCACGTTCATCCAGTGCCGTCGGATCGGTCCCGTCGGCGCGCGCCTCCTCTGTGTGCAGGGCACGAGCTTCCAGTTCATCGGTCCGCTGATCGGCATCGGCCTCGTCGCCCAGTCCCGCGCGCTCGCCGCCGGCTCGACGGCGGACGCGGTCGCCTACGGCCTGCCGCTGATCTTCGGCTGCTGCATCGCGGCCGCGCCGGCCGAGATGGCCGCGGCGTTCCTGTTCCGGCGGCTGCGGACCGTGATCACCCCGCTCGTCTCCGGCATCGTCGTCGCCCTGATCGGCCTCGGCCTCATCAAGGTCGGCGTCATCGCGTGCGGCGGCGGCTTCGGATCGATGGGCGAGGGCGCGAGGTTCCCGTTCGCCTGCTGGCAGAACCTCACGGTCTCCGGCGCGGTGCTGCTGACGATCGTCGCGTTCAACTGCTCGGCGAACCGCTACCTGCGCATGGGCTCCGTCGTCTTCGGCATCCTCGTCGGCTACCTGGTCGCCTACTTCGGCTTCGGCATGGTCCATTTCGAGACGGGCGCGCTGCTGGACTTCAACGTGCCGGTGCCGTTCAAGTGGGGCGTGTCGTTCGACCCGGCCTCGATCGTCGGACTCGCCGTCGTCTACCTCGTCACCTCGATCGAGGCCTCGGGCGACATCACGGCCAACTCGATGATCTCCGGCCTCTCCATCCAGGACGAGGGCTACCACGTGCGCGTCCGCGGCGGCGTGCTCGCGGACGGCGTGAACAGCGCGGTCGCGGGCGTCTTCAACTCGTTCCCGAACTCGATCTTCGCGCAGAACAACGGCCTCATCCAGCTCACGGGCGTCGCCTCCCGGTACGTCGGCTACTTCATCGCCGCGATGCTGCTTCTGCTGGGCCTCTTCCCGGTCGTCGGCATGGTCTTCTCGACGATGCCCGATCCCGTCCTCGGCGGCGCCACGCTGCTGATGTTCGGCATGGTCGCGGCGGCGGGCATCCGCATCGTCGCGTCCCAGCCGATCGGACGCAAGGAGACGCTCGTCCTCGCGCTGGCGTTCGGCGCCGGACTGGGCGTCGAGCTCTGCCCGGACATCCTCAAGGCCACGCCGGACTCCGTGAAGGGCATCCTCGGCTCCGGCCTCGTCACGGGCGGCCTCGTCGCCATCGTCTCCAACGTCCTCATCCGCATCAGGGAATAGCATCGCATGAAAGAACTCGAAGACCGCATCCGCCAGGACGGACGCAGCCTGCCGGGCGGCATCCTCAAGGTCGACAACTTCATCAACCACCAGATGGACGGCGACCT